>JANPIA010000173.1:0-2806 GCA_031424735.1 Segetibacter sp. | reverse complement strand
CTCAGTTTGCCCGGAATCCAATTTGGCTGATGCCCATTAAAGGGCTTATTGGAATGTAGTTTGAAGGTGGCTCACTTTGAGCGGAATGGTGGCTCAGTTTGAAGCGGAATATGCACGTTTCTCCAAAATTTATCAATACCTGTTTTTGCAGGCGATCCAGCGATAGATTCATTACAGGCTTTACAAAAACAACAGGGCTTCGCCTGTTATGAAAAGCCCCGAAATCCCCTAGTTCCTGTTTAAAAGAAGGAACGGTTACCTGCATGTTTTCAAACCAACGCTACGTTTGTTCGTGATGCACGTCAGGCAAAATGAAGGATGCTTTCAAAATGATGTGAGGAACTATAACCAAGAAGGTCTTCTACTAAAATGAAATATGGAAACAATTCTGACGATCTTCTCTACTTCATCAATTTCATAATGAACCGCATAAGGAAAAGTTTCACATGCAGCCGTTCTCATGTTTTCAAACTTAACAGAAGCGAAGTGTGGATTTAATTTAATAGAAGCAACAACTTTTTTTACCTCGTCTGTTAACCTGTTACCTAAACCCTTTTGTTGCAGATTGTACCATAAGTGAGCTTCACGCATATCAAGTAATGCGTTTGGAGAAAAAAGTATTTTATACTTGCTCATCCTTATCCAAGGATTTGAAGAAATCCTCTTCAGAAATTTGAGAGAGGGGATTTGCTTTCATTTCTGCGAGTCGTTTTAACGACTCTTGCGTTTTCCATTCGGGTATCGGCTCTTGCATAATTTAAATTGCATCCACCTGCTTCAAATCTTCGAGAATAGCAGATGCATATTCCTTTTTTATTTTGATGGTGTAAGTAGTTTCACTCATATTTCAAATTTACAATAATAAATTAATCCATTCCAGATTAGCTACATCAAACAATCAACCAGACACGAAACAGCCGGCACTCCTGCTCTAATGTTCTTCATCATACACCCCCCCCAATCATACACTACGGAGTGAGTTGATAGGAAGGACTATGAACAATACCGTCAATACAACAAAGCGTTCGGCATATAGTTACTGCCTCTCTAACATACCTTATACGATGCGAACGCTGCTGCTGCTATTGTAAGTTGCAAGGGCTGATGATATTCCAGGCTTTGCCATTATGCTGTAACAGGTGAAAATTATTGACATTGAATACGGCGGCGTATTTCTTTGTCTCATATTCCTTCCAGGCTTCTTTAAAGAGATTTGTTTTTAGATCACGATAAGCGATGGTCATATGTGGTGTAAAGTCCAGATCTGCTTTAAGGTATTCTCATGCGAATACGTTTCTCCAAAATTTATCAATACTTGTTTTTGCAGGCGGTCCAGCGAACTATTCATTACAGGCTTTACAAAAACAACAGGGCTTCGCCTGTTATGAAAAGCGTCAAAATCCCTTAGTTCCTGTTTGAAAGGAGGAACCGTTATCTGCATGTTTTCAAACCAACACAACGTTTGTTCGTGATTCGCATTAGGGAAAGTGACAGGCAACATACGCCTGAACGTGCGGACCAATAGCCAAAAGATATTTTGTAAATTTGAACAAATGAAAGTTTATGAATGAGGTATCAGTGTTAAGGGAACAGGTTAAACAGTTTGTTGAGGAAGCTTCAGAAAAAGAGCTTGAGATGATATACCACCTCTTTGAAGCATCCACCAAGAATGACTGGTGGGATGAAATTAATCCAGCCCACAAAGCGGCAATTGATAACGGCATTCAGCAATTGGATAATGGCGAAGGAATTCCTCATGTAGAGGTTATGAAAAAATACAACAAATGGTTGAAGTAGTCTGGTCGCCACTCGCTGTCGAAACCTATGATGATATCATAGAATATTTATTCCAAAAATTTGGCGAGGTAGCCGTTGAAAGATTTGTTCGCCATGTGGATAACAAGCTCAAACTTATATCGGCACGACCAACGATGTTCAGACCAACCAAGCAAAGACCAAATACTTATCTCACAAGTATTCGCAGAAAGACTACTCTTACTTATCGGTACATTCCTTTGAAAAAGCAAGTAGAACTCATAGTTTTTTGGGGGATGCAGAACCCGGATAATCAACCAGTTTAAATACTTCAATCATGTCCTTTTAATCAAATAATCAAACGCACCACCTCCGGCGCTCATGGTTTTATGTTCCTCATCAAACAACCCAAGCATCAACACGGAATGAGTTGATAGGAAGGACTATGAACCCATACCATCAATGCAATAAAGCACCCGACAAATAGATCTGCCTCTCCAACATACCTTATACGAGGCGAACGCTGTTGCCGTTATGCTGTAGCAGGTAAAAATTATTGATATCAAACATGACAGCGTATTTCTTTGTCTCATATTCCTTCCATGCTTCTTTAAAAAGATTTGGTTTCATCACGATAAGCGATGGTCATATGTGGTGTAAAGTCCAGCTCCTGTTGTAAGATATTCTCAAGCGAATTCGTTTCTCCAAAATTTTTCAATACTTGTTTTGCAGGCGATCCAGCGAACTATTCATTACAGGCTTTACAAAAACAACAGGGCTTCGCCTGTTATGAAAAGCCCCGAAATCTCTTAGTCCCTGTTTGAAAGAAGGAACAGTTACCTGCATGTTTTCACCGTTGTTCAACGACTTAGCGCAGCGAGACCTTGAACGCAGAATAAATTGAAGTCTCCGACTTCATTTCTTTGCAAAAGGCACCTGCCCCACTGCCCTTCACCACAGTACCACAAAAGCTCAATTGAAATAGCCTTGCGGCATGTGGAAACATCTCCCCTAACCACCAAAACCAAAAAGCCTCCCTTTACGGAAGGCT
>JANPIA010000172.1:0-5122 GCA_031424735.1 Segetibacter sp. | reverse complement strand
GGGCGAACAAGCACCTCCCCATCGGGTTTATCCATTCGTAAAATTTCATCAACAAATACACCGGTAGCATTTATTACAACTTTGCCAATTATGCGATGGGTCCTTTTACTTTCAATATCCGTTGCAATAACTCCATTTATCTTTCCATCGTTTTTTTTTAAGCCCGTTACCTTGAAATAGTTTAATACAACGCCTCCTTTTTCCGCTACCGTTTGTGCAAGGTTGATTGCCAGCCGGGCATCGTCAAACTGCCCATCAAAATATTCAATTCCACCAACCAGTTGGTTGGAATTTAAATGCGGCATTACCTTCATCACCTGGCTCCTGCTTAAAAAACGCGATTTGCCGAAGCTTAGCCTGCCCGAAAGCCAATCGTACAATTTCAGTCCCGCCAGGTATTTTACTTTTGCAATCCAACTGTAACATGGAATGATGAATGCTTGCTTTTTAACCAGGTGAGCAGCATTTTTTATCAACAGCCCCCGCTCGTGCAGTGCGCCATATACCAAACGCAGCGAACCTTGCGCAAGGTAGCGTACCCCACCATGAATAAGTTTGGTACTTCTGCTTGAAGTTCCTTTCGCAAAATCCGCCTGCTCCAATAACAACGTGCTATAGCCCCTGCTTGCACCGTCCAATGCAATTCCAAGTCCGGTTGCACCTCCACCAATAATGATTATGTCCCACTGTTTGCGTTTAGCCAGTTCGTCGATAAAAACATCTCTATTCAAACTTGTAAAACCAGGCATAATGTTTCGTATTGCTTCTGTTTATTTTCAAAAGTGAATTTATATAGTTATTTGGCTATTAAACGAAAATTTAAAAAATATTTCGAAACAGATTTTTAAACGATGGGCGAGGCGCCTAAACTTATTAAAGTTTGGAATTGATTCAAGGTAAAAATCAGCATTGCAAAATCAGGCTTGTAACAAAAAGGCAGAAGTGATGTCGGGATTTTCAAAATTTCGAAAGTGAACCCGACTACCTGAGGGCATGAGACCCATTGTGGCAAGCGATCTTATTTTGAAAAAAATTTCCGGTAGACGAAAAAGAGAACCAACCCAAAACACCCAACAAATAGAAAGCTAAACAATTTTGCATGTGTATAAGGTAAAGCGCTCACCGGTGCATCAGCTAAAATTACCCTTACTTCATTTTTATCCGAACCTTCCAAAACCCATAACCTGTTTTCATTATCAAATACACCTGATAATGGTGCCCAATTGCCATTGGATTTATGCACCTCTTCCATTTTGCCATTTGGGTCAATTCTTATCACTGCCTGGTCGCTGAATACAGCCGCAAAAATGTTTTGGGCTGTATCCTGCCAAACGCTCCAAATCACTATGTTTTCTGAAAATTTATAGGAAGGTTTTTTGTTACCAATACCTGTTTTTATAAGCTGTATGTTTTGTAAACTATCAACCCGGTAAATTGAGTTGCCTGATACATATAGCAGGCTACCATTTTTTTGTGGATACAACCAGTTTACATTTCTAAAGTTTCCCGTTGCAAAAACGTTTTCTTTTGCACCGGGCGATTTTTTGTAAATGTGGCTTGTATCGGCATGAGGAATTAAAAATCGTTTCAAGTAATATTCATTTCCTCTGTCATCTCTTGAAAAAGCAAAGTCGTGATTGACATATGCTTCTCTCATCCCTACCAAAGTGTCTATATCACCATCTGGTTTATACACCCATACGTAATGATAGAATTTTTTGGTAGCGCCATCATAATAACCACCTTCTCCCAACAATCGGTCGCTTTGGTCCATATATAACTCATGGGTGTGAACATTGGGCACCACAATTTCTCTGTTACTTTTTGATATTTTCCATACTTGTTTTAAATCGGTATAGTAAATATTTCCCTTACTATCTTTTACAATACCAATACCGGGATGTGCGGGGGCAACCAAAGGAATTAAAATGATAATGAGTAAAAACTTTTTCATTTACACAATGATACGTACGGAACAGTTTACCTGAAATAGCAGGCATTGCGAGGTCACCCATTTTAAACATGAATTGAGTAAAGTGCAGCCAGCGAGAACAAACAAGATCGATTTGATTTTAGTATTCAATAAATTAAACATCCAGGCCACATCCGCTAAAATTCGTTTATCAAAAATCACTCACATCCTTTATCTTTAAAATATGAGTGAAATTTCGTTGGGCGACGCCATAAAATTGTTCCTGAGAAAGAGCCGCCTTCGCACTGGCATACAAGCCCTGCAAATTGAAGAGGTGTGGGAAAAGATCATGGGAAAAACAATTGCCAAATACACAGAGAAAATACAGATCATCAATCACACATTATTTATTAAAACCCACGTGGGTCCTTTAAAACAGGAGCTTGTTTACCAGAAAGAAAAAATTATTGAACGTGTAAATGAAGCCCTGGGCGAAAAAGTAATTAAGGATGTAGTGATACAGTAAGGTAAAGTTTGATTTTGCGGCTTGTTCATAGTGGAAATACAGCTTGGAGTTATAACAAACCAGAAACAATAACAAGTATGATATTAGGTGTACGAACTGTGATCTATCATGTAAAGGATTTATTAAACGCCAAAGCATGGTATACTTTATTGCTAGGCAAGCCCCCTTATTTTGATGAATCGTACTACGTAGGATTTAACGTGGAAGGCTTTGAACTGGGACTTCAACCCGATACCACAGGTGAATATTTCGACAACAATACAGTAGCTTACTGGGGTGTTAAAGATGCAGCGGCAACCTTTAAATATTTAATTGAAAATGGCAGTATTGAAGATGAGCCAATAAGAGATGTTGGCGGCGGAATATTGCTCGGCACGGTTATAGATCCGGCCGGCAACGTATTCGGCATTATTCAAAATCCGCATTTCAATTTTGAGCCGTATAACACCGAACAATTACCTTGAGCGCACCCGCGGGTCTACCACACCATACAGTACATCGGCCAGTATATTTATTACGATGAAAAATGCGGCTGTTACCAGCACGATACCCATCACAATCGGGAAGTCTAATTTCTCCAGCGCATCTACCGTTATTTTGCCAATTCCTTTCCAGCCAAAAATGTATTCAACAAAAAAAGCACCGGCAAGCAATTCGGCAAACCAACCCGTTATAGCAGTAATAACTGGGTTCAAAGCATTGCGCAATGCATGGCGGAATACTACTGCTCTCCTCCTTAATCCCTTTGCGTAAGCGGTCCTGATATAGTCCTGGTCAAGCACATCTAACATAGCACTTCGGGTAAGCTGTGTAATGATTGCCAATGGCCGAATGCCTAATGTAATTGCCGGTAAAACCAGGTTTTTTAACTGAAGTTCTTTTCCATCAAACGGGTCGATATTGTACAAACTACCCGTCATGTGCAAACCGGTATAATGGCTAAAGACAAACCCAAAAACGTAAGCTATTACAATCCCCATAAAAAAAGAAGGAGCGGAAATACCCAGCACACTGGTAAAAATAGCGGAGGTATCCCACCAGGTATTTTGCTTTACCGCCGCCAGAACGCCCAGTAAAATTCCCAGCACTGTAGCTATAAGCATAGCCGAAAACGCAAGTAAAATTGTTCCGGGTAGAGCCTCCATTAGTACCTGCCAAACATCGCGTTTGCTTTGGTACGATCGGCGGAGGTAAGGTACTTTTAAACCAACTTTTGTTTCTCCCCCAATAAAAATTCCTTTTAATTTTTTCTGCTGGATACTTTCCTTTGAATGCAGACTAATGGGTGAAACATCGTTGAGATAATGTACAAACTGTTTCCATTTGGGCTGATCAAGATAAAGCTCGCTGCGTATATTTTTCATGGTAGCGCTGTCACCAGTTTGCCCAAGCACCAGCCTTGCCGGGTCGCCAAAACCCTGGAACAGAAAAAACACCACTACCACCACCCCAAGTAAAACAAGGATGCCATAAATGATTTTTTTGGTAATGAACTGTAGCAAGTTTGAAAAATATTAGCGAAACAATTATTGTAATTGCTTAAGGCGGTTGTCAATTTTTTTATAGGCTGATGCCGCGTGTTTTGCAACTACAGTCCCCTGTTTCATTATGATGTAGGTAGGGTTTTCTCTCGCCGCTGTTTTAATCACCGTGGCATCGCATTTTAAATAGTTCACATGGGCAGTATCAATGCCGGGTATTTCTTCCAAATGCGCTTTGGCAAGATCGGTTACGGACGAAACTACAAAGAAGGGATAGCGCTTTTGCTTACAGATGTTGATGATCTGCGTTATATGATCTTCCCAGCCTTTCTTTGAGCTGGTGAGGTCTTTTAAAAAGAAAAGCACATAATAATTTGGCTGGCCAAGAATTGCCTGCGTAGTATCTGTGCCACTCATACTTGTTAAAACAAAGTCTGTGATCTTTGCATTTCCTGTTCCTTCCTTCACCAGCTTTTGTGTACGTTCTATAAACTGGTAAGCGCTGTCATTAAAGTCGGCCGGAAAATGGTCCATATCAAACTCCACATCCTTCCCATCTTTCCGGTATTTAAAGTTGATGGCAAAGCTATCGGGCACTGCACCTGCAGGCATCTTCATTTGTTCGGGTATGTTGCTGCCTACTTTGTAGGGAAGGCAATCAACAATCGGCAAATACTTCAACACAAACCACTGCATCAGTACTACAAAGAAACCGGTTGCAATAATTATTGAACCGCATGTTGCAGACGACAATATGGGTAATATGTATTGCCTGTGTACAAAAATAAAAAGGATGAGTACCAGCAGCACAATGTCTTTTATAAACGACTGATTGGCTGTTAGCGGAATACAATCGCCAAAGCAACCGCAGGCATGTATTTTTCCGGACATAACTGCGTAGCCTGTTAAAAAAGTAAAGAATATGATTAGCAATAAAAGTAACCAGCTAAACAAGCGCATCCGCCAGCCGAGTAGTACAGCCACACCGGCAATAATCTCAAATCCATTCATGGTTAACGACATAAACAAGGTGAAATCGTTGAGCGACTGCCAGCCCCATACTTCAAAAAATTCCTGCATTTTGTAGCTTAGTCCAAGCGGGTCGTTTTGTTTTAAAAGCCCCGAAAAAAATAAAAGTAAAAATAAAAATATTAATGGTGCGGTTATTATATGATTCATGTTAATGTTTTCCTTCGTTAATAA
>JANPIA010000171.1:0-5376 GCA_031424735.1 Segetibacter sp. | reverse complement strand
TCCGCCACCGGCTAAGCCAAGGCGGAGCGGCGCTCTGCTGCGATACATGGAATTCGGCAATTCGAATATTATTTTATTAAGCGCTGTATAGCATCAACTAGATTTTGCCAGCTATATTTTTTCTTTTCCTCACGAAGGTGCGGCAAAAAATGGTCTTCACCTAATTCGTACAAACGCAGTATGCCATTGGCGATGGAGGGTGGATCGGGCTCGCAAATGAGTCCTACCTTGCCTTCGGGAACCAGGTCGGGCAAGCCACCTACATTGGTTACCAGCATTGGTTTTTCAAAATGGTAGGCTAAAGGAGTTACACCGCTTTGTGTGGCGTTGCGATAGGGTTGAATAACAAAATCGGCAGCGCTTAAATAAAACCTTACTTCACTGTCGGCGATAAAATCTGTATGAAGAATGAGTTGGGCGGAAAGGTTCAGTTTATTTATGAGATCATCATACAGTTTCCGGTCTTCGTAAAATTCTCCGGCTGTTAATAATTTAATTTTTGATTGCCTGATACTTTCCTGGTTCATTGCTTCCAACAGCAAATCGAGTCCCTTATATTTCCTGATAAAGCCAAAGAACAGAATTACCTTTTCCGTTGATGAAATACCCAAATGCTGCCGTGCCTCCGCTTTACCTAATGCTTCGCCAAAATTATCGTACAATGGGTGCACCACTTTTAGTGCAGGTTTTAAACTAAAGTGCCGGAGATCATCCAACACTTTATCGCTCATGGTTACAAAAGCATCAACTGCTTTTACAAAATATTTAGTGAACGGTTTATCACCCGGTCGTTTTTCGTGGGGAATGATGTTGTCTGCAATACACACAACCTTTGTATGCTTATTTTTTTTTGTAAGTCGAAGTATGGTGCCGAGGCAGGGACCCATAAACGGCAGCCAATACCTTACAACAATAAGATCGGGTTGAAGCTTTCGCAATTCGTTGCCGACCAGCAACCAGTTAAAAGGATTTATTGAATTGATGCGAACATTTATATCAAGGTCGGCAGGTGCGGGTTCAGCAGAAAACTGAGTTGTACCCGGAAACAGGAAGCCAGGATATTGAAGAGAAAATGTATAAATGGAAACGTCGTTTCCTTCGAGCATGAATTGCCTTGCAAGCCTTTCGTTAAAGGAGGCTAAACCTCCCCGCAATGGGTGAGCGGGACCGATGATGATGACTTTACTCACGGCTTAAATGATGAAGGAGTGAGTAAGTGCAATCCATCAATAGCGTGGAAATGCTTTTCGTTCAGTGTTGCTAAACTATAATTGTAATGCAGTGCTGTCGATGCTATCAGCAAATCTTTGAACTCTATTGTTTTCCTTTTTTTCTTTAGGTGCCTGACGATCTCAACAGCAGTTTCGTTTATATATGGTTGGTAGGGAATAAGAAGCAAATCTGAAAATACATTTTCCCAATAAGCATGCTGACCTGGATTACTTCCAGCTAAAATTTCAAAATGAGCCGTAACAGGTAAGGCAAATCCTTGGTACGTTTTAGTGAGTTTATAAAAAAAAGTGGAAGTTTTTATCCTCTTTCGATAATGATTAATGAGCGTAGAGGAGTCAAGACAAATTATACTTTCCATTTTGCCATCCATCTGTTTACCTTTTTAAAATTCAAATATTCTTTTTCAGACATCACAGGTCCTTCCAAAAGCTTTTTTTGTAAAGATGATAATGGCTTTTCTGAAGTTTTTTTTGTTTCAGGCTTTATTTTTATAATGGTTGCTCCCATAATGGTTCTTTCGTCAAAATTAATTTATTCCCACCTTTTTTTCAATCAAATAAAAATTGCGGATGCTGGAGTTGCGGGAGATGAGTTCGGCTATAAAACCTGCGAGAAACAATTGCATACCAATGATCATGGTAGCCAGCGCAAGGTAAAAGGCAGGGCGGTTGGTTAACGCAAAATCTGCAGATACAAATTTTGCTATAATCAAATACAGGCTGATACTGAAACCTATAAAAAAGCAAAGCGTTCCATATAAACCAAAAAAATGCATGGGGCGTTTGCCAAATTTGCTTACGAACGTAATGGTAGTAAGGTCGAGGAAACCGTTGATGAAACGCTCCCACCCAAACTTGGTGGTGCCATATTTCCGGGCACGATGCTCAACCACCTTTTCCCCAATTTTTCTAAAGCCGGCCCACTTGGCCATTACCGGGATGTAGCGATGCATTTCGCCATACACCTCAATACTTTTGATCACTTTCTTTTTATAGGCTTTCAGCCCGCAATTAAAGTCGTGCAGCTTAATACCACTGATGCGGCTGGTAACACCGTTAAAAAATTTGGTGGGAATCGTTTTCGTTAAAGGATCAAATCGTTTCTTTTTCCAGCCGCTTACCAGGTCGTATCCATCTTCAACAATCATTTTTCTGAGGTCAGGAAGTTCATCTGGCGAATCCTGCATGTCAGCATCCATCGTTATAACTACCTCGCCGTGTGCAGCTTTAAAGCCTTCGTTTAATGCAGCAGATTTACCGTAGTTGCGTTGAAATTTTATGCCCTTGATATGTTCGTTTTCCAACCGGAGTCGTTCAACTACCGCCCAGCTTTCATCTACGCTTCCATCATCTACCAAAATAATTTCGTACGATAAATTGTTTTCAACCATCACCTTTTTTACCCACGCACACAGCTCCGGCAGAGATTCCTCTTCGTTAAATAAAGGGACGACAATTGATAGATCCATGCGAGGATGTTAACCGGGTTGTTGAAAAGGGCTTTGTGGATTTTTTTTGGAAGCTGCAGCGCCAATAAGTGACGATATCAATCCGATAATCATGAAGAAAAAAAGTATTCCACCTACCACGAAAACCATGAAAAATTTCTTTGTCATATTGATGCCCGCTTCAATCTGGTCGTCGGTAATGTTTTTATTTTTCGCCATGGATTCACGGGCTTTTTCCATCGCCATATCCTGCATTTCCGGGAAAATAAACTTGAAAGCAATCACGGTGTATATGATCATAATAACAGTAACAACAGCGGTAATCTTAAAGCCATGCGCAAACACGTTTCCAAACGTAACATTGTTGTTCATTTGGTTTGCATAGTTTATGCAACCCCAAATTATGCCGCCCAGCAATATCACATATTGGATTGAACCCAAAGCCTGGTTCATAGATTGACCGGTAAAGTAAAGTGCCAATCCCAATACAATTAACCCCAGCGAAATGAGTACACCTTTTACAACAGGTGTAGTTACTTTTTGTTCCATAAACAGTTTGTTTTAGTCGTTCAAATATAGGCTCTCTTTATTTATAATGCCAATCACTTTTCCACTGAGCTCCCGCCCGGTAAAAGGGGTGTTTTTGGATTTGCTTTTTATGCAGCTGTTGTCAAAGATGTATTTTGAACTTCGGTCAAAGAGTGTAATATCTGCCTGGTTGTTTAGGTCGATAGATGGTTGCGGAAGGTTAAATATTTTTCGTGCTTTACTGCTGAAAAGATCGGTTACCTGTTCTATGGGCATGTGCGGGAAAAGAGTATTGAATACGCTATAGCTGCTTTCCAGCCCTATCATTCCATATTTGGCATATTCAAACTCACAGGTTTTATTATCCCAGTCGTGTGGAAGATGATGGCTTACTATACAATCAATAACGCCATCCATAACCGCCTGCCGCAAAGCCATCATGTCGCTTCGACTTCTAAGGGGTGGGTTTACTTTTAAATTAGTATCATATTGCTGCAAGTCTTCATCACAAAAAAATAAGTGGTAGGGCGTTACACTGCACGTAATATTTATACCGGAGATTTTTGCTGCGCGAATAAGTTCTATACCCTTTGATGTAGATATTCCTGTGATATGAAGCTTGCTTTGCGTATACCTAAGTAGTTCGATATCCCGGGATATAATAATTTCTTCGGCAATAGCGGGAATACCTGGTAATCCCATTTGTGTTGAGATGATACCTTCATTCATTAGCCCGTGCTGGCCGATAGAATTATCTACCGGAATTTGAATAAGCACCCCATTGCAAGCTTTCACATATTGCAAAGCTTTTAATAACAGCCCCGAAGTTTGTACTGCATTTGTCCCATCGGTAAAAGCCACAGCGCCGCTGTTTCGCATATCATACATTTCTGCCAGTTCTTTGCCATCGGCATTTTTTGTAATGGAACCTAGTGGCAATAGGGTGACACTGAAACCCTTTGCTTTTTGTACAATATATTCAACCTGTGCTTTGTTAGAAACTACCGGATTAGAATTTGGAATCAGAAACACATTAGTGAAGCCACCGGCTGCGGCAGCGTTCGCACCACTTTCAAGTGTTTCTTTAAACTCATATCCAGGGTCGTTGAAGTGAGCAAAGATGTCGACCCAGCCGGGCGAAACAGTCAAGCCCTCGGTTTCAATTAGTTGGTCAACTTCTGCATCTAAGTGGTCTTCAATTTTTTCAATTGTTCCGTCGGCTATTAAAATATCTTTTACCTGTCCGTTATAAGGAGAATGCCTGTCGGCAATGAGTGCCTGCTTTAATAAAAGCTTCATGAAGGGGAGACAAAATTTTGTGCAATATAGATTGATTTTTATAAAAAGCCTTTACATTTGCGACCTTCACGAAACCGAGAAGCGGTATCAATTGTTGTAAAAATATTTCGGGATGTAGCGCAGCCCGGTAGCGCACACGTCTGGGGGGCGTGGGGTCGCAAGTTCGAATCTTGTCATCCCGACTTTTAGGAAATCAAAATCCGATGAAAAACAGCAAAATCAATGGTTTTGCTGTTTTTTTTTTCATCGCATATCAAAAATATACAAAGAATATCATTGTTCTGGTGAGTTATCCGGTGCTTTCTTTTACGCCATATTTTTACCAGCAATACACTGAATAACAAACTCTGGTAGTACTGAGGAGCAAAATTTTTTAACTAAAAAACGTGAGAAATGAAAACTGCCAACACATTCGGTATTCAATTTATCGTCAGGGCCAACAAAAGTGAAGCTACCCTTCCCTGATTTATGCCCGCATTACAATAAATCGAAAACGTATCGAAATCTCCTTAAAACAAACAATTGTTTCCTCTTCATGGAATTACGCTAAGGAATGTTAAGAGGCACTACTGATGAGGTTAAACACCTCAATAAATCTATAGAGGAAGCCCGCTTTAAGTTGAGAGAATGTTATTTGCAATTGCAAATGCAAGGCAAACAAATTAATGCTGACACTTTAAAGAATTTATTCCTTGGAGAAAAAAAATCGGAAAACACCTTATGTTCTCTAATAGATTACCACAATGTGCGTATGAAAGGCGTGCTTGCAGCAGGCACCTTAAAAAACTATTTAACTACAGAGAAATATGTCAAATTGTTCTTGATAAAACGTTTCAAAGTTAATGATATCTATTTGCCAGAACTCAGCT
>JANPIA010000170.1:0-2447 GCA_031424735.1 Segetibacter sp. | reverse complement strand
GCCTGCCGGTGCGGAAGTTGAAACAACTTCATAAGTGCCCAGGTCGCACTTCCACCATTTACTATCCATCAGGAAAGTTATTTGCGAACCATTGTTTTCGTAAGAGAGATTGGAGATACACAATCTTGTGGCATCATAGGTTGTTCCTGAAACCTTTGCAACGGCTTCTGCTAAACGTGCATGGTCGAATGCTTTTTGCTTAACACCTTTTGAAACGTCTACGTAATAGTATTCAAGCACCGAATCCTTAATGGAATTACGGTACCAAAAGCTTTCGCCATTTGCCTGCCAGTTGGGCTGAAGAGTTGTTTTATACGTTTTGTTGCGGGCTACGCTATCCAGTACCGCGGCTTCTCTATATCGTACCATTATTTCAGCACGCGTTGGACGGTAAGCTGCAATTGAAGTATTGGCTTTGGGTAACGGAGGCTTTATAGCTTTCGTTGCATTCTGTGCAAACAGTACATTGGTAGAAGTTGCTAGCAACGTCAAATAAAAAATACGGCTGATCATTTTAAATTTTTTGGTGAATACCCTGTTAATTGAAATTACAGCTAATGGCAACTTTTCATTTACCTTAATTAACACGTTGTTCCTTATAATTCGCCACCTTGTTAAACGGGTTGCTGAATGCCAACGAAACAGGATGAGTTCAGGGAAATAAAATGGTGAGTAGAATTTTTTTGACCTGGTATCAGTGCTACTATGCAACGGCCGTTGCAGCCAGCCCCGACGAACGCAGTGGAACTCGGGGTCGCACTCTTGTACTTTTTATCGCTATGGAGCGGTAAAAAATTGCATCTCATAAATATTCCTGCACCGCCTCTTTTTAAATGTCCATTTTTGGTTGATTTTGTGTCAACCTATTTCAGGACAAGACAAACTAAAGGCTATGCTCCAATGTCAAGCCCCATTAATGTCAAACCGAATGTTTCGGTTCGTGCTTTATCTGTCAGTTGCTTTGGGCGTTGAGAAAAAATAAAAAGTGCTTGCAAATGCATTGGCTTTTGAATTTGTCATGTTGCAGGAATATAAATTTCAAAAGTTGCTCCTTTGTTTAGTGTACCCTTAGCAGTGACAATACCGTGGTGGTTCTCTACAATTTTTTTTACTATTGAAAGTCCAATGCCTGTACCGTTGTATTCATTTTTGCCATGCAAGCGTTGGAATACTTCAAATATTTTTTCGTTGTATTGTTCCTCAAAACCAATTCCGTTGTCGGAAACTGTGATATGGCAATATTTATTTTGAGGGGAGAGTTTTTCATTTTTGAGTTTCAAGCCGCTTTCAATTTCGCATTTGATTTGGATTAGTGGGGGATGGTTCGGGTTAGAAAATTTTAGTGAGTTACTAATAAGGTTGTGCAGGAGTTGCCGAAACTGAAAAGGTATTATTCTTGCCTCACATAATTGGTTTGCTTCAATGATTGCATGCTTCTCCTGCAATTCTTCCTTTAAGTCTTCTTTTAATTCAGCAATAATTTCATTTAGGTCAGTAATCTCAAACTTGCGTTCGGATGTGTTGGTGCGGGAGTAGGCAAGTAAATCCTGGATGAGGGTTTGCATTCTGTTGGCCGCAGCCTGCATCCGGTGAAACATATGCTTGCCGGAGTCCGATAAATTATTTTCTTCTCTGTCCTTAATGCGTGATGCAAAGGTTTGAATTTTTCTAAGCGGTTCCTGCAGATCATGGCTGCTTATATAGGCAAATGAATGCAGTTCTTGGTTCATTTTTTCAAGCTGATCGTTTTGGTTTTTAAGCAGAGTTTCGGATTTTTTTCTTTCAGTAATATCCTGGTAAGATGTTACTGTATAACTTTCAGTGCCTATTCTGATCAATTCAAATGAAACAAGAGCAGGAAATGTTTCTCCATTTTTGCGGGTGTAACATATTTCAAAGTCCTTCATTTTTTCCGATTGCTTTAACCTTAAAAGAAGGGCTTCCGTTTCTTCTTTTGATAATGCCTGAACTTCTGCAAGAGAACGGTTTTCATGAATGTACCCGAATATCAAATCAATTACTCTTTTGTATTCTTCAGTATCTATCAAATTCAATTCCTCCGAAGAATTTCCTATTACTTCCTCTTTGGTATAACCAAATGCATTGTAAAAAAGATTATTGGCATATTTTATTTTATTGGTTTTGATTTCGGAAAGCGTCATTGGGATTGGATTGCTGTCGAATATTTTAAAAAAACGTTCTTCACTAATTTTCAACTCCTCCTCATATTTTTTCTGCTCAGTTACATCCTGTGCAGTTCCCGACATTCTGATAACATTTCCATCACCATCTGTTAATACTTTTCCAGTTGCACTTAATATCCGAACATTTCCATTAGCAGCTTTTGTCTTATGGAAAAACCGGTATGGCTGATGATCTTTAAATGCCTGTTGTACAATTCCGTTTACATATTCCCTGTCATCAGGATCAATACACTCGAGATAATT
>JANPIA010000169.1:0-4910 GCA_031424735.1 Segetibacter sp. | reverse complement strand
CACCTCGTTACCCGTCCTCAGTTCAGCCATCGATTTTACAATGTACGGTATTACATCGCCCGCACGTTCCACTAAAACCGTATCCCCAATACGCAGGTCTTTTTCGCGAATGATCTCTTCGTTAAATAGTGAAATGGAACCAACGGTAACGCCACTAATTTGTACCGGTTCAATTTTTGCCACCGGGGTAATGGCACCGGTGCGCCCAACCTGGTACTCAATAGCCCGAAGTTTACTGGTTGCCTGCCGTGCTTTAAATTTAAAAGCAATCGCCCATCGCGGATGATGGGTGGTCATGCCCATTTTTTCCTGCAATGCCAGTTCATTCACTTTTATCACCATGCCATCCACTTCGTACGGTAATTCATCGCGCAGCGTCTCATATTCGCCAACATGATCTAGCACTGCCTGTATCCCTTTCACTACCAATTTTTCCTTTTGCGGACTTTTAAAGCCAAGCTCCCACAACATTTTTAGCGAGCCTGCGTGTGTGTTCAACAGTTTCTCCCCGCGCTCAACCGCCTCTGCATCCATGGTGGGCTGGTGGTAGCTGATGTTATAGAGGAAAGCTTCCAGGTTTCGCCTGGCAACTTCTTTGGGATCCTTCATGCGTAAACTGCCCGAGGCGCCATTGCGTGGATTTGCCAAAGGCGGTACATTGTTTTCCGCTAGCCAATCGTTGTATTTTTTAAACGATTTCTTGCTCATCATTACTTCACCCCTAACTTCCACTTGTTGCACACCATATTGCGAAAAGGCGGCTGATAGTGGAATAGATCGAACCTGTTTAATATTCGTGGTAATGTCTTCGCCTTCCACACCATTGCCGCGTGTAGCGCCACGTACCAGCACATCATCCTCATAAATTAAAGAAACGCTGGCACCATCAAATTTTGGTTCAATACAATATTCAACTTCTGCCTGCCCCGTTAATTCCCTTGCTTTCCTATCCCAATCAAGCAGGTCATCGTGGTTATAGCTGTTAGCAAGGCTCAGCATTGGAACAATGTGTTGTACCGTGTTGAATGAGGTATTCAGGCTACTACCCACCCGTTGTGTAGGCGAGGTTGACACAACCAGTTCAGGGTGTTCCTTCTCAATCTTTTCAAGCGCCTTATACAATTGGTCGTACTCGTAATCGGCAATCAGCGGCTCGCTTAATACATAATAGCGATGCTCATGAAACCGGAGCACCTTCCGCAACTCGTCAACATCTGCGTCCATAGCCTCGTTTTTCTGAAGCAACTGTTTGGTGGCTTTTTGCAGTTCTTTTGTGTGGCTTGAATTGTACATATAATTTTTTAGGCGCCTAAAATTAGCCCGGAATTTATATGCAGAAATTTCCTTCCGAAAAAAGATAATGGAAAGCAATATGTATTTTTTACACGTTGTTAAAAAAAGTAATTAATTTTCGTGGCTGAACGATTGCCTGAACTTTTCACCCCACGTTTTTCCGCAGCCGTTATTAATATGCCATATGAACAAATTAATTGCTTCCAGCCCCGCTAACAGGAAGAGAACAGGAGTTTTAATTAATGACCCTGCAAAATTGGTGAATACCTATCCTAAGGTTGCACTAACGGTTGACTGCGCCATATTTGGCTTTGAAGAGGACAAACTTAAAGTGCTGCTGATACGAAGTGATCTCGCTGAATTCAAAGAAAAGTGGTCGTTATTAGGCGACATCGTTTGCGATACTGAAGAGTTGGATAGTGCGGCCTACCGTGTGCTTAGCCAACGTACCGGTATGGAAGATGTTTTTTTAGAACAGGTTAGAACTTTCGGTGGCCCACAGCGCCATCCCGGTGGAAGGGTAATTACGGTAGCTTATTGTTCGTTGCTGAATATTTATCATCACCAGTTAAAAATTCACGATAATGAACTGCACTGGCATAGCGTGGATAATATGACCGATATGGCTTTTGACCATAAAGCCATTATAGATGAATGTTACCGCTGGCTGCAAAAGCGTATTCAGGAACACCCGCTTGGATTTAATTTGTTGCCCGAAAAATTTTCGTTACGCGAACTCCAGAATTTATACGAAGCCATCCTGGGCGTTAAGCTCGACCGAAGAAATTTTCGTAAAAAATTCTTCTCCATGGATTTTTTGATAGATGTTGGTGAATTTGAAGAGGATGTTCCGCATCGGCCCGGCAAACTTTATAAGTTCAACTTTGAAAAGTATGAGAAGAATAAGCGCAAATGGTTTGCAATAGATTTTTAATACTACGATTTGGTTCTACTTCCCTCTTAAAAAATAATTAACATTTTGGCCATCCGGTAGAAATATTCCTATATTGTGTAAAATTTACACATTATACCGTTTTTACGTTGAATGTGTGATTTTTTAACGAAACGCCTTGCACTATGAGATTGATTTTTCTCTCACTATTCTTACTGATTGTCTCTGCAACAAATGCTCAACTGCTGAGTTGGACCCCTGAATTTATTCGCGAAACTTCACCTACTATCGAAATAGTTGCCGATGCCTTAAAAGGCAACCAGGGATTAAAAGATTACAGCCCGTCTACAGATGTTTACATTCATATAGGAGCAATTACAAACCTTAGCACCGGGGCGTCCGATTGGAAATATGTTAAGTTCCCGTTCAACACACCGGCTGCACAGGCACAGTGTGTTTACATGGGTAATAACAAATGGAAATACACAATTAGCGGTGGGTTAAAATCATTTTTTGGTATTACCAATCCTTCGGAGAGCGTTGTTAAGGTGGCTGTATTATTTAGAAATGGAGCCGGTTCTTCGGTATTAAGAAACACTGATGGCAGTGATATGTATGTTCCCGTGTACGATAACACCTTGCAGGTTCGCATAACCGATCCGGTTAAAGAACCCAAATACCTTGCTGTAGCCGAACCCATTACAAAAAATGTTGGCGATGCATTAAGTGTTTCATCCAAATCGAGCGAAGCTGCCGACCTGAAACTTTATTTGAATGGTGCGCAAATTGGTTCTACGGTTTCAAACGGCGTTGCAGCATCTGCAAATACAACAATTACTGCAGGTGGTGAGCAGGTTTTAGTTGCCGAGGCAAAAAATGGTTCAGCAACGAAATATGATACACTGAAATTTTTTGTTGCCACAGCAACACCTACCGCTCCATTACCCGCCGGCGTAAGCGATGGTGTTAACTACGAAAGCGGCGATACCTCTGCCATACTTGTTTTACATGCACCTGGCAAAAACCAGGTACATGTTATCGGTGATTTTAACAACTGGGCGCAAACCAGCAGGCACCAAATGTTTAAAACACCCGATGGTTCCAAATTTTGGGTACGCGTTACCGGTTTAACACCTGCATCTGAATATGCCTATCAATATTTGGTTGATGGCAGCCTGAAGATTGCTGATCCCTATACCGAAAAAATACTGGACCCCTCCAACGATCAATTTATTACATCAGCTACTTATCCCGGATTAAAAGCTTACCCTGCCGGGCAATCGGGTATTGTTAGTGTTTTGCAAACCCGGCAGCCAGCGTACAATTGGGCAATTAACAGCTTCCCGCATCCTGAAAAAAGAAAGCTGGTTATTTATGAGTTATTGCTGCGCGATTTTTTAGCTGCACACGACTGGAAAACTTTAAGAGACACTTTAAGCTATTTGAAAAGGCTTGGTGTAAATGCCATTGAAGTAATGCCCTTTAATGAGTTTGAGGGAAACAATAGCTGGGGTTACAATGGCTACCAATATTTTGCTCCCGATAAATATTATGGTCCCAAAAATTTTATTAAGGAGTTTGTAGATAGCTGCCATAAAAATGGCATAGCGGTTATAATGGACATTGTGTTGAACCACACCTACGGACCTTCACCTTTAGCACGTTTGTATTGGGATGCAGCAAACAACCGT
The DNA here is from genome assembly GCA_031424735.1 of Segetibacter sp. GTDB lineage: Bacteria > Bacteroidota > Bacteroidia > Chitinophagales > Chitinophagaceae > Segetibacter. Next base: position 1,034 of record JANPIA010000169.1, on the reverse strand, counting down.
CCTGCAGCAAACAATCCATGGTACAATGCCGTTCAGCCGCATGCATTTGGTTTTGGGGAAGATTTCAACCATGAAAGCGCAGCAACAAAATCCTTCTTCAATCGCGTATTGCAGCATTGGGTTACGGAATATAAGATAGACGGATACCGGGTTGATTTTTCGAAAGGCCTCACGCAACGAGCTTCAACCAGCGATGCGGCTTTTTCAGCGTACGACGCAAGCCGTATCGCAATCATCAACAATTATTACAACACCGTTAAAACTGTTGACCCCAATGCTTATTTCATACTGGAGCATTTTGCCGATAATACCGAAGAGAAGGAATTAAGTGATGGTGGAATGATGCTATGGAGCAATGTATGGACTCAATACCAGGAAGCTTCCATGGGGTATTTAGCCAATTCAAATTTTCAGAACGGAATACACACCTCCAAGGGCTGGAGTAATTCCCACCTGGTTGGTTTTATGGAAAGCCACGATGAAGAACGGATCACCTATAAGAATATAAAGTACGGGAATGGTTCGGGCTCGTATAATGTAAAAGATACTGCTACCGCTTTAAAAAGAATGGAACTGAATGCGGCGTTTATGTTCACCATTCCCGGGCCTAAAATGATTTATGAGTTTGGTGAATTGGGCTACGATTATTCGCGCTGCTATTTATCAACCAATGGCGAAGGTGGCGACTGCAACAGGAAGACCGATCCGAAACCCATACGATGGGATTACCAGGGCAACCCCAACCGGAAAGCTTTATTCGATGCGTATGCAAAACTGATAAGGTTAAGAAATGTCCCCAACTTTACTCCCACATTTATATCGAATGATATTACCTACAGTTTGGCGGGAGGTTTTAAGTGGATCAAGGTTAATTCCGATTCGCTAAAAATATTTGTGATTGGCAATTTTGATGTGGTGCCCGTAACCAGTTCAGTATCGTTTCAAAATGCCGGTACCTGGTACAACTATATGACCGGGGGTACCCGTACCGCTACCGGCGCAGCCGAAAACATTACCCTGCAACCCGGCGAATA
>JANPIA010000168.1:0-3519 GCA_031424735.1 Segetibacter sp. | reverse complement strand
GTTATTCAGCAAGCGGATCAATTGAAAACCCAATAAAAAACATGTCGCAAGGTGATCTTGCCGAAGCGGAGAGACTTTACCAAATCAACTGCGCAATTTGTCATGGTTCTAAGTTGGATGGAAACGGCCCTTTATACAAAGGTGGCGACGGTCCTTACCCGGCAAAACCGGCTACACTTGTTGGCGATCCGGTTATTGAAGCAAAAAGCGAGGGAACCATTTTTCACGTGCAGACTTATGGAAAGAATTTAATGGGAAGCTATGCATCACAACTTAACAAAAAACAACGTTGGATGATAGCAAGGTTTATTAAATCGAAGCAATCAGCAACAAGCAATCCTCCGACTGCAATGGCAAAGGGAGATACAACGCAAGCTGTTACAACGAAGGCAAAATAACTTAACACGGTATCAAAATATTTTAAAATGGCATCTATCAGAGATCAATTTGAAGTAACGGGAAGTATGAGAACCTGGTCAATGGGATTGATTGGCGTTGGGTTATTGGCTTTTATCATCGGATTTATAACCAAAGGTTTGAGCTCTGATCACCATGAGCAAGCCATTTTCTGGGGTACTGTTATGTACAACAGTGTTTTCTTTTTGCTTGTTTGCAATGCCAGTATGTTTTTCATTTGTGTTACTACTTTGGCTCACGGCGGATGGCAGGTTGTATTTAGAAGAGTACCAGAAGCTATTTCTGCCGTCGTACCAATTTTCGGAACAATTGCACTAATTATTTTGTTTTATATAGTGTTTGGATTAGGAAGAGGAGATGCACATCATCCGGTATATCATTGGTTGACCCCTGGTAACGACAAGTTGCTTCTTGAGAAACAAGGATTTTTAAATGCGCCGTTCTACGTTATCTGGTCGCTGCTTTCTGTAGGGTTGTGGTCTTTCCTTGGAATGAGAATGAGAAAGCTTTCGAGAGAAACAGATGCCGGCACCATGAATCTTGATCAAGGTAAGAGCTGGGTGTGGCGCAACACAGTAACCGGTTCGTTGTTTTTGGTTTGGTTTGGCCTAACAGTTGGTTCAACTACACCATGGCTTTGGTTGATGAGTATCGACGCACATTGGTATAGCACAATGTATAGCTGGTACACTTTTGCAAGTTCATTCGTCTCAGGAATTTCATTAATAGTTCTTTGGGTTATTGCACTTAAAAACAGGGGATACCTTGAATATACGAACCAGGAGCACCTTCACGATCTGGGCAAGTTTATGTTTGCGTTTTCGATCTTCTGGACTTACTTATGGTTTTCTCAGTACATGTTAATCTGGTATGCAAACATTCCCGAGGAAACAATTTACTTTAAGCATCGTGTACAAGGCGAATGGAGGGGAGTATTCCTGCTAAATCTGATCATAAATTTCGTTTGTCCATTGCTGATTTTAATGAAGCGCGGAACAAAGCGAAATTATACAATGATAACTTTTATGGCAGTTCTGATTATTATGGGTCACTGGCTCGATTTCCACCAAATGGTGATGGCTAGTATCTCAAAAGATCACGTTACATTGGGCTGGTTAGATTTCGGTGTACTTGCTTTATATGCGGGAATGGTCATCTTGTTTGTGGGTAAGAACCTCACTAAAGCGCCTTTGGTTGCAACAAACCATCCGTTCCTTAAAGAGAGCATTATACATCACACGTAGATAAACGGTAATTTTTTTGAAGAAAAGAAAATATTAAGAGTACCATGTCACTATATTTTACCATTGCGGCAGTAATCCTTGTCTTTGTAATCATTTTTCAGATTGCTAAAGCAAGCGAGTATGTTGATATTTTGAAAGGTGAGGAAAAATCGCGCAAGCATAACAATAAGGTTAATGGGTTTTTGATGATTGCGTTTCTTATCCTGGGTTTAATAGGTGTTTACTATTGCCATGAAATAATGAAAGGCAGGTTACTGGGCCCTAGTGCATCAGTAGAAGGAGAGAAAGTGGATGAGATGATGAACCTTACCATTGTAGTTACAGGTATCGTCTTTTTCATTACGCAGATACTTTTATTCTGGTTTTCTTTTAGATACCAGGAAAAAGAAAATCAGAAAGTATTTTTCTTTCCACATAATAACAGGCTTGAAATACTTTGGACCGTCGTTCCAGCAATAGTGTTGACAGTTTTAGTGGTGATAGGTTTGAGAAATTGGTTCATCATAACTGGAGAAGCACCTGCTAACTCACAGATTGTTGAAGTAACCGGAAAGCAGTTCGGCTGGATATTTAGATACCCTGGCAAGGACAATGTTTTCGGGAAAAAGTATTTCAGAAATATTGATGATGCTGACAATTGGGTTGGTTTGGTGTGGGAAGATAATAAGGGCATGAACCAAACTGCTGACCCCGCAACTTTTGATGACGTGTTGGTGCAACAAACTATGTATGTAGTTGTTAATAAACCAGTGAAGATGGTAATCAATTCAAGAGATGTAATACACGATGTAGGTTTACCCCATTTTAGAATGAAGATGGATGCAGTGCCCGGTATCCCGACAACATTATGGTTTACACCGCGTTTTACCACTAAGGAAATGAAAGAGAAATCCGGTAATGGCGACTTTGAATATGAGATAGCTTGTGACCAGATATGTGGAAACGGCCACTACTCTATGAAAGGAATTATTAAAGTGGTTACGCAAGATGAATATGCATTGTGGTTAGCACAGCAGAAGCCCAATTATTTGGCTGCCTTTCCTGAAAAAGATCCGAACGCTAAACCTGCTGCTCCGCCAGTGCCTGCAGCCGATTCGGCCGCTGCTACCACAACAGCCAAAGCTTCAATAACAGCAGTTGGGCAAGGCAAAATGAATTAACAAAAAGCGCTAAAGATTGCAACGATAGTTAGCAAGTAAAAATTTTGGTATGAGTAACGAAGCAATTCAGCAAACACAGACAACCGGTGCACATGTACACGAGTTACATCACCACCACGACGATCATGATGGGCAACACCACCATAAGGAAACGTTTATAACCAAATATGTTTTCAGCCAGGATCATAAAATGATTGCCAAACAGTTTCTGATTACCGGTATGGTATGGGCTATTATTGGCGGCTTACTTTCCGTTTTTTTCCGCCTGCAACTAGGCTATCCTGATTCCACTTTTCCTATTTTAGAAGATATACTTGGAAAATGGGCTAAAGGCGGACGTATATCTGCTGAAGCTTATTATTCAATGGTTACCATCCATGGAACCGTGTTAGTTTTCTTTGTACTAACGGGGGGATTGAGTGGAACTTTTGCCAACTTCCTAATTCCATTGCAGATTGGTGCAAGAGATATGGCTTCACCATTTATGAACATGCTTAGCTATTGGTTTTTCTTTTCTGCCAGTATAGTTATGCTTTCTTCTCTTTTTGTTGAGACGGGCCCATTCTCCGGCGGCTGGACCGCATATCCACCTTTGAGTGCTTTAGGCTCTGCATCGCCAGGCTCAAAAACAGGTATGGATCTTTGGCTAATAAGTCTCTCGTTATTCGTAGTAAGTAGTTTGCTGGGAGGATTGAATT
>JANPIA010000167.1:0-6138 GCA_031424735.1 Segetibacter sp. | reverse complement strand
CTTCAACGCCCTAAAAATTCATCATTTCATCATTTCATCATTTCATCATTTCATCATTTCATCATTTCATCATTTCATCATTTCATCATTTCATCATTTCATCATTTCATCATTTCATCATTTCATCATTCATCAACTTAGCACATCCTTTTTTCTAAATACAACTATAGAGGCTCCTAAAAAAATGATGATGTGTAAAATCAGTATGCCGGCGGCTTGCAGCACCTTACCCAAATTTTGTACCGAGCCGAGTATAACCTCGTTATCGTCTGTTACTTTAACATCGAAGAAACCCTTCCACCCTATCATGTGCGTGGTGAACAGGTAGGGTTTGAGCCCGTTGAAAATGGGAATATCGAGTGTGCTCAAAATAGTAAACACTACAATGATGCTCATGGTGGCAACAATGGGCCCGATGGAATTCTCAGCAAACATGGATAGCAGAAAACCCAGCGCCGCCACTGTGATCATAGCAATTGCAGCAAAGCCAAACGCGCAGATATACCGCCAAAAAATATCGTGGCTTTTTAACTGAATGATGTAGTCGCTTTTTAAATTCAACATGTCGCCACTTCCAAAAATAAGCAGCGAAACAAAGAGTGCGAGAAATGCCATCCACACCAGTAATAACAATGTGTAAATACTGGCTGCACCAAATTTTGCCAGCACAACTTCGGTACGGCTAATAGGTTTGGTTAGCAGTAAACGCAGTGTGCCCATATTGGCTTCGCCGGAAATAAGATCGCCGGCAATTAACGAAATAAGCAATGGCACATGCACCAGCAAAAGCTGGAGGATAATAAAACAAACGAGGTATGCATTTAAAATATTCCCTTCAATATCAAACGACATAGAAAGGTCTTTTAACAGGAATTCGATGTAGGCCTTACCATCAATTTTTAACCCCAGTTGAATGATGAGTACCAAAGCAGTGATGGCGATAAAACTAATATAGGTGCGGGGTCGTTTAAATATTTTGAACAACTCAATTTGTAAAAGCTTCCACATGTTGTTTTCCGGTTGTTACTTGTAAAAAATAATCTTCAAGGGAATGGCGCGGCTGCAACGAATAAACCGGCACCTGCATTTCAACCAATGCCTGGTGAAACGATGGTATTTGGTTTCGGTCCATTTTTAAAACAATGGCATTGGTACGGGTTGCCTGCATATAGCTACCCCAACTGCTTTGTTTTATTTTACCAATAGCTTGCTGGTTATCTGTTGTTTCTAATTCGATCACTGTTTGGGATGGATCAAACAGTTCGGCGGCATTTCCTTCCACCATTTTTTTTCCTTTGTCGATGATAAGAAGCCTGTTGGCAATCACTTCAATTTCGCTTAACAGGTGCGATGAAACGAGCACCGTTTTTTTGCGCGTATGGCTAAGATGCAAAATTAGGTTGCGAATGTCTGCTATGCCTTGTGGGTCTAAACCGTTGGTAGGTTCGTCCAGAATTATAAGTTGCGGATCGTGCACAAGAGCTATAGCAACACCCAGTCGTTGTTTCATTACCTGCGAATAGGTTTTCACTTTACTGTTTGCCCGATCTGCCAGGCCAACCAACTCAAGCTCTTCCATTAGTTTAGTCCTGCTCAGCTTTGCCCCACCGCTGATTTTTGAAAATAGTTGAAGGTTTTCGTATGCAGTCAGATACTTGTAAACATCTGGCTTTTCAATAACAGCACCTACCTGTCGCAAAATTTCTTTCCTGTGCGATCGCAGATCAAGCCCAAACAACTCTATACTTCCTTCAGTAGGTTCAATTAGTGTGAGCAACATGCGGATGGTGGTAGACTTGCCGGCACCGTTCTGTCCTAAAAAACCATATACATCGCCCTGCTGAACGGTAAACGATAACTGGTTAACTGCAACAATATCTTTAAAGCTTTTGGTAAGGTTGGTAACCCTGATGATTGATTGCATGCACTTATAACAATATTGGGTGAAGGTAGTTCAATGTGCTACGTTTATATTATTGGCAGACAACTTAAAACGCAAGCTTCGGTACCTTAGTTATTCAAAACCATTTCCGGCACGTCGCCTTTAATAATAAGGTTGCCGCTGGTTTTTTGTTTGATCTCTTCAACGGAGACGCCTGGCGCTCTTTCCAGTAACAGGAAGCCATGCGGAGTTACTTCGATAACCGCCAATTCAGTAACAATTTTCTTTACACAACCCAAGCCGGTTAGCGGTAAAGTACATTGTGGTAACAACTTACTCTCGCCTTTTGGGTTGGTATGTTGCATAGCTACAATAATATTTTTTGCACTTGCAACAAGGTCCATTGCGCCACCCATACCCTTCACCATTTTGCCGGGAATTTTCCAGTTAGCAATGTCTCCTTTTTCACTTACTTCCATTGCGCCTAAAACAGTCAGGTCAACTTTGCCGGCACGTATCATACCGAAGCTTTCAGCACTATCGAAAAAAGCGCCGCCCGGTATAACGGTTACGGTTTCTTTACCAGCATTTATCAGGTCGGCATCGATATCTTCCTCCAAAGGGTATGGACCCATTCCTAAAATTCCATTTTCACTTTGAAAAATCACGGTCATGCCGGCAGGTATGTAATTACTAACCAGCGTTGGAATACCAATGCCCAGGTTCACATACATACCATCCTGCAGTTCCTGTGCTATCCGCTTTGCAATGCCATATTTGTCTAAAGCCATAATTATTTATTTAGCAATTGTTGTATGCTTTGGGTTGAACTTATGCTGATCAATTTTTTATCGAGCGTTGCTGCCATCGACCTATTGATAGCGGATATGAAACGTAAATTTTTAGCTGCGAGTGCCTTTATTTTTTCAAGCCCTTCAGGTGTTAAGCCACTTTCGATAAAAGCATTTTCATCGTTGCTATGCCTGTCTGATTCTATATCCTGTGCATCATCTAACAACAGCAGAGTGCTAATGAGAGCGAACCAATATTTAACAAGTGTTGTTTGCAGGTCATCCGGAAAGTTGAGCGCACACAGGGCGAATAAAAAAGCATCTCCCCTATGCAAGGCTTTGAATGGCGTGGCTAAATTGGTAAAAAGATTGTCTGTTTTGCCAGCCATAAAGCTTAGCAGGTTATTGTAATAGGATGCGTTTTGATGATTGTTTTGGGTAAGTAGTACCAGGTTGTTTAACAGCTCGTCGTCGGAAAGTATTTTCAATTCATGCTTCGCAGAAAGGTGACCTATGTTTTCGAGCAAACCTACAAACTCCTTTGAAGTAACCTGTTCTTTTGAAACGCCTGCTTTGTATAGCAGATCGGCGATGAGTGGTATGAACAACCAGCCGGCTTCGGGACGCAAATACAAAAGTTTGTCTTTCCAGTAAAGATTGTTGACTGGCGGCTCCCGGTCAACAAAAAACTTTGCAATTGCATCGTCTACCCCGTAATTGATGGATAAAAAATTTGTACTGACGAACATGGGGATCTAGGCTTGTGATTTTAGTTGCACCGTTTTTCTTTCAATTCTTTTTTCATATCCTGTTGCCTGGAATATGCGGTGAACATAAATACCAGCCACTTGAATGGCATCGGGGTCCAGCTCGCCGGGTTGCACCAGGTGTTCCACTTCTGCAATGGTTATATTACCAGCCTTAGCCATCGACGTTGAAAAATTGCGTGTCGTTTTTCTGAAAACAAGGTTGCCCATTGTATCACCCTTCCAGGCTTTTACAATGGCAAAGTCAGCGTGCAAAGCCAGCTCCATCAGGTATTTTTTACCATAGAACTCTTTTATTTCTTTACCCTCTGCTATTTCCGTTCCATACCCTGCCGGTGTATAAAAAGCCGGTATACCCAGGCCCGCCATTTGTATACGTGTAGCAAGTGTTCCCTGTGGCGTAAGCTCAACTTCCAACTCTCCGCTTAGAAGCTGTCGCTCAAACTCAGCATTCTCGCCTACATACTACTTATCATTTTTTTTATCTGCCGTGTTCGTAATAATTTGCCCAAACCAAAATCGTCAATTCCAGCATTGTTGGAAATACAGGTCAAATCCGTAACCCCGGTGCGAACAAGAGCGTCGATACATTTTTCAGGAATGCCGCATAATCCAAAACCACCCAACATAATGGTTGCCCCATCTCGTATGTCCCTAATGGCTTCATCTTCATTTAAAACAACTTTATTCATACCTATTTCTTTTTTACAGATGTATCTGCATGGGTTTTCATGAAAGAAGGCAATTCTTTTTTTCGTGCTGCCATGTTATAAAGCGAATCAAACAGCGCCTTGTTTTGATCAGGATGCTCCTGGTAATACCAGTAACTTTTGTAAAATGAATTTTTAGTAACCTGGTGAATGAGAAAAACCTGCTCGTACATCCGGATAGATTCCTTTTTCCTATCGAGCGTAGAATCCCGTAGCCGGTAATTAATAACATATTCATCAGCCCGAAGCAGGTCAAATATAATGTTCTGCATTTTGTCGGGCTTTATAACGTCGGAAGGAATTGTGGATGAGCAAGCTGCAAATAAAAATACCAAAGGAATAATGAGTTGTTTCATTTGATCTCCTGTTTGTAAGCAGCGGCATTGGTAACATCTAACTTTTGTAGTATCTCAATCGCCCTAACTTTTTCCTGGGGCGTTGCTTTTTTAAAAATCTTCATCAGCTCCTGCGATTTTCCCTGCATAAAAAACTGAACGATCATTGTATTTGGATTCTCCAGGTTCATAGCCTGCAATTGGTTCAATGCATCCAGCATTTGTGTACGGGCGGTTTGTTCGTTCTCGTACATATGATCCAAACCGCTGCGATAATAACCGTAAATAATATCGTGTACAATATTATACCGTGTGTTCATCAGGTTTTCGGCCAGCCAGTAGCGGTTACGCCTTCCATCAAATGCTTTCCAGCCAGAAATGTTGCGGCTTTCGGGGGCATTATTTACTATGTTTTGCGCTTTCTGAAAATAGGCATCCCCACCCTTTGCGGTGAAGGAATCATAATCGAGCCCCAGCATGATGTATACGTAGTACGCAACGGTTGCTGTAAGATTACTTGCCAATGCATCGGTACCTTGTACCCGCGTTTCATTAAATTCAACAGGTTGGTACTCTACATATTTAAAGGCGACCTCCGCATCCTGAAAGTTAATAAGAGCAGACTGGTACGAGGAGTTGTAAATTGGTCGTGCAGCCTGTATGGTTAACGATGCGGAGTAAACGTTAGTTTCAATGATCTTATCAATATTCAGTAAAAAGCTACATTCAATTTTTTCATTTGTTTGAAATACTTCGCCTGTCCATTTTCGGTTATTAACAAAATTGGTAAGCTGGGTTTGAAGTGTTTGAAATATTTTTTTATCGACCGTTGTATTTACCCGTCCTGCCATTACAGTAAACTTAGCTTGTATTTCCTGCGCACATAAAAAGCAATGCAGGCTTACCACGAACGCTAAAAACAAGAGGCTACGCTTTATCATTTATTTTCTGAGTTATAAGTTCAACAATGTCTTTAGCTACTAACTTTTTCGATTTTGCCGGGTAGTTGAATTCATTACCCTGCCTATCAAAAATAGTCACTTTGTTAGTATCCTTACCAAAACCGGCGCTTTCATCCTGTAAAGAATTGAGAATAATTATATCAGCATTTTTGGACTGAAGCTTTTTTAAAGCATTTTCTTTTTCGTTGTTTGTTTCTAATGCAAAGCCTGCCAAAAACTGCGGCTGTTTTTTTAAAGTTCCAAGGTGTTTGAGAATATCTTTTGTTTTTACCAACGAGAGTTCCAAATTCGCATCCTGCTTTTTAATCTTTTGGGTAGCAACAGTTGCAGGCTTATAGTCGGCTACCGCTGCAGCCATAATACAAATGTCGGTACTGGCAAACGCCTTCTCACATTCTGTAAACATTTCGTCAGCACATTTTACACGCAATATTTGTATTCCCTTGTATTTTGTTTTGGATGAAGAAGGTCCGCTAATTATTGTAACCTCTGCGCCATGCATGTAAAATTCTTCCGCTATTGCCCAACCCATTTTACCGCTCGAATGATTGCCGATAAACCTCACCGGGTCAATTGCTTCATAGGTGGGACCTGCGGTAACAAGTACTTTTTTACCAGCAAATGTTTTCTCCCTAAAAAAATGTTCATCAATATAGGCTACAATCTCTTCTGGTTCTGCCATTCTTCCTTC
>JANPIA010000166.1:0-4001 GCA_031424735.1 Segetibacter sp. | reverse complement strand
CTGACACATCCGCTTTCCAGTCGGCAGCATAGGAATTTATTGCCGGGTTATTACTGATGTTGTTCCGAACAACAACTATAAAACCATTGGGTATCGAATCCATAAACCGCATAGCTTTTTGCCGCTGTGTTGCGTTACCCACTAAAAACTCGAAATTGAAATTCCTGGTAACGTCGCAATCGCTTGGTCCGCTACCGCTTAACCCAACACCATTCACCGTTGCATTTCGCCACGGTTTAAAAGTGATGGGATCAAAAATATTAAACTGCAATACGGGACCATCGCATGCACTCTTTATGTATGTAGAACCGTTAACAGATACTGCTACATCCAGGTCGTCTTTGTAGCCATCGGTTAAATAGATGGCATTTGTAATAAAAAGGTTATTGGGCTTTGGACTGAACTTCCATTTGCGTGAAGCGCCGTCTATATAAATGCGATTACCCGTTGACTTTGTATGCTGGAAATAATGCGATTGATTGTAGCCCAGGCTGCTTCCGTTCAAGTAAACAAACGATGCACTGTTCCACCGGTTGCCCGTAGCTAAAACCGGCGATACACGCCAATAATAAACAGTGCTGTCTGTTAAAGTAACGCCCGGGTCAAACTCTAATAAACCACCAACAGAAGTCAGGTTTTTCGTGATTTTAGAAGAAGAATTGAAGAGTTCGGTGGTATCCATTTCCATAACATACTGGCGGGAGCTCACCAGTGGATTTGCAGTAGATGCCGCCAGCTTCACCGTTGCTTTGTTGATGATGGCAAAATTGTAAGGATAAACGGGTCGCAATTCATCTTCGAAAATATTTATGATTTTGGTGGCCGAATTGTTGGTTTCACTGATCTCTGTAAAACGATTATCGCTATCTATTGTAACAATGATCTTATTCTCTCCTTTATCGCGTACCGCTATTATAGGCACATCAATACTAACCGAATCAATAAAACGCACCGCCTTTATCCGTTTGGTAAGGATGATTGCATTGCTGCCATCTGGATATTGACGTTTGATCTCTACAGTTACCGAATCGCCGGTTGCTTTGCCAACATTGTACACGTAAGCTTTTACATTAAAACTGTTATCTGCTACCGACACAATGGTAGGGTTGATCTTAATTTGTGGCTCTTCCACAATATAATCAGCAAATGGAAAACTATTGATCCTGATTGCCGGATCACCATGTAATGTCGTCTCTTCTGCATGAAGCCTCCCGGCAAAATCATTTACACCAACAAGTTGCAGTAGTGAAATAATCGCCTCGTTTATATTGGCGCTAACGCTTTTACCATAACCCGTTACGCCAATTGAACGGTATAAACCACGGTTGTAATAATCAAGATAATTTTCTAATCCAAAGTGAGTGCTTGCTATGAAACCGATGGATCCTTTGGAGGGAGCCAGCACGTACTTTTCTGATAAAGTATTTAAGGTAAAAAAGCGCGAAGTATCAAAGGCATACAGGTTTCCGGCATTACATCCGTTTACAACAAACATGGGATATTTGCCTGTGTTGTTATACGCCGATGGATCGTCGAGATTATAATCGAGCGATGTAGAGGAAGAGTGTCCATAATAGTTCAGTAACGAAATACCCTTTTGAAATGTTTGCGCCATTAATGAGTTTACTATGGGCGTAATTGGTCCGGTGGTGGTCTTATTAAAGTTGGTTACGGTTCCTCCAAACAACGTGTCTTCAATCACATTTTGATAGAAACGTAAATAGCTTGTCAGCCTCACATCAAGGTTTGGATCGTTTGCACCAGCTACATGCACCACAGTTTTCATCCACGATTTGCTATCGATGGTTTGTGTACTAGTGGCTTGCGCCTGTTCATAGGCTTTTACTTTATCCAGATAAATTGATATTTCCTGTGGTGTAACGGCAGAAAGTCTTCCTATCAGCGTACTCATAATTGGATCGAGCCCATTGGCTGCCAGCATTACATCCGATGCCGGGTAGCCGAATGTTGGTATCACATTTAGTTTTTCCGCCTGGGCATAATTTTCATAAATGCGATAGTCGGCATAGGTTAGTCCGTGCCCTATTAGCATAGCAAACTTAGGTGCGGGGCTAAAGCTTCCTCTTGCATAACGTAAAAAGTTCTTGATACTTAAGGGGTGTTTTTTTACACCGAAAGCAAACTGGTCAACCAACTGGTCAATATCGTACACCTTCGCATTAAAGCTTCCCCCTGCGGCAGAAGAACGGTAAGCACGGTATTCATCCACCTGGTTTTTGCCGGCAAAAGGCACCTGCAGCGAGCTATGCGAAATGATCATGTAATCGCCCTGGTTGCCGGTGGCGCTGTAATTAATAAAGGTTCGTGGCTGAAAAGCGGGTGGCTGACTTACATTGGTTGGTGCCGTACTTACCAGCACAAGGTTGGTGGCCGATAACGATGCTTCCAATAAAATCCGGATGACTCCCGTACCGGAAACATCTGCAACATATCGCCTGTTGTTGGTGAGGTCGTATAAAACCGGGGCAACGTTACCGGTATTGAAATTATTTATCTCCAGGTATTTTTTGGTGTTGGATGCAGGTAGCGAAAAAGCAAATTGCGCAAGCCCGCCAAAGTTGAACTGGCGTGCATAATTCAACTCAAGAAAACTACAAACCAACCGGTCGGTAGCAGCCATACACTTATTTTGGTAGGATGGCAACGTACTAATTTTAAACACAGCAGAATTGGAGGCAATCAACGAAGGGTTGACAGCAGGGTTATTCAGTATAATTGCGTCAAAAACCTGTACTACATCTTCAACAATAGACGTATTGTTTAATTCAATTTTACAGTTACGAATATTGGGGGCGCTGCCTGCAACCCCTGCCCTGAATGTTGGTTGCGGCCCGGAAGCCGCCACAAATAAATTACTGAAGCCAACAGATATAGGCGTACCAGAAGTGGGCAAACATTCGGGGCCATTGCCGGGCATGGTTGGTGTAATATCTAAGCTTGAAAAAAATTCACCCTTATCGTACGTGCTGGAATAGATGTATTCGCCACCGGCAACCAAAGCCCTGCCACGGTGTATCTGGTCCCTGAAATTCATGCGGAGCTGATGGATAAAATAAGGCTCCGGCGCTAAGGTGTTACCGGCAATTATGTTTGCATTATTACTAAACCGCAGGTTGGCACCCGAACCGGTAGTTAAAAAATAGGCGGACGAATCTGTTTGTAAACTAAGCTTGTCCGAAAACTGGTCGGCGGGGTTCCTGTATAAGTCCTTATCAAGCGTGCCATCGTTTTGTTCTCCCCAAAATTCAATGTATCCGGAAGCACCCAAGGGTCCCGCGGCCACGGTGGTAAACAGCGGCACCTGCTTGCCATTTCGCCAAAGTTGAAAGGTTTCAGCCGGCTGGCTTCCCAACCCCACTGTATTCAACGCAGTGGTATTGATGCGATATAAACCGGTAGTGGCTATCTTGAACTTATAATAGGTTTTTGAGTAGTCTATCCACTCATTATTATAAGCCTGGCTAAATGCCACGCCGCCGCAAAGCAGCAGAAAAAATAGGAAGAAAATTTTTTTCATCGTAAACATCTTTTATTTCCTCAGCTTCTAATCTTGTTTTTTAAGATCAACCTTTAAAGAAAAGATATGGGTGTACAACGGGTTAGCCTGGTTAGCCAAATTGGTAAATGCATAATCAATCATTACGTTCTTTATTTTGAAGCCTACACCCACTGCAGGTTGATAGATCCATACCTTTTTTTGATTGAGCGTATCGCCATCCGATAACGCCTTTTGAAAATTGGAAATACCCGCACGAAAGAACACGGCATTTTGATAAGATGCTTCCAACCCAATGCGTGGATCAATGCTTACAGCACTGCTGCTGATAACCGTGTTTCGCTTGCCATCAAACGTAAAATCGAGATTGGCTTCTGCTTCCAGTGTAAATTTTTCGCCGAGGTTAAAATTGTACGCTGCACCGCCAATTAAACGGGGCGCTGTCATTTCATTCGACTTTACCGGTATATCGTTGTTGGTGAGA
>JANPIA010000165.1:0-3699 GCA_031424735.1 Segetibacter sp. | reverse complement strand
CTAGAACTTTTGTAACCCTATCGGTGCCTTTTTATAAAGGAAGTCCCGTTCAGAAAAGGGACATTTATCCTGCGTTCGAGGTCATTCCAGAAATAATCGGGACAGGCTCTTCGGAAGACACCCGAACAACTTCAGTGCTTTATTCAGCATTGGAACATCCCTGCAGAACGAGAGGATGAACAAAGTGTTATTTCTTATTTTCGACAAGTCAGCTAAAGGGTGGATCTCACCTGTTGTTGCTTTTAGATAATTAAAAAATATCAAACCATGTGTTACTACCGCGAAGTGAAAGTTAAAAACCAAATCCTTCTCAAGATCAATGACATTGAGCGTGACTTGAGCAGTTATGAACTTGAGGCTTTAGTGGCTGACGGTTTTGCTTATGGCACCACACCGATTGTTGTGCCCAAACCTAATTGTGGGTGGGATATCGTGCGAATGGAGTGGGGTTTCATTCCTTTTTACTTAGCTAACCGCGATACAGTTGAAAAGTTCAGAAGAGGGTATATGGATGCTCAGGGAAAGTACCATCCACCGATGACTACTTTGAATGCGATTGGTGAAGAGCTTTTATTATCCGGTAAGATGTATAGAGAGGCAGCTTTGAAAAGAAGGTGCTTGTTTATCTCTACAAGTTTTTACGAATGGAGACACATATTTCCATTGGGTAAAAAAGGCCAGCCTTTGAAAACTGCCGTGAAATATCCATATAACATCCGCACAAGAGGGGACGATGAAATTCATTTTACTGCAGGTATATGGCAGCCTTGGATAGACAAGGAAACTGGTGAGACGGTTGAGACTTGTACATTGGTGACTACCAAGGCGAACAGGCTGATGGAGCAGATACACAATTCAAAAAAACGAATGCCTACTATTTTAACTCCGGAACTTGCCGCCGAGTGGATTAGTGATGGGTTATCAGAAGAACGTATTAGTGAAATTGCTACATTTCAATACCCCGCAGAAAAAATGGAAGCCTGGCCGATACACAAAGATTTTAAGACAGCTTCTGATCCTACGGAAGGTTTTGAATATGCGGATTTGCCTGCGCTTGTTTTATAACCAATCATTTAGTAATGTAACCTAAGAGATTACAGACGAGATTTAGAAGAGCTATATGCTCAACATTATGCTATGCTGCTTTCTTTCTTTTGCGTGCCCAAAAGAAAGAAACAATGAAAAAGGAAGTCGCCGCTAAAACTGCCAGGCGACGACGGGGGTATTTCAATTTTCGTGACAGGCTCTTCGAACGACGCTCGAACAACTTAAGCGCTTTTATTCGGCTTTGGAACATCTGGGAGAACGGACAACCTCAGCGCTCTTATTCAAGATTGGAACATCCAGGGCATAACGGGGCTTGTTGCGAAATCCCTTTTTAAAGATTTTTTGGTAAACCATCTGCTTAGCGAAGATTTTAGTTCATCGTAAGAGAGGGTGTCTTTTTCAGGGGGTTTATTTATCAACGAGATAAGTTCATCATAATCTTCTTTGGATAAACCTTCGGCTTCATGCGGGTTTGTTGTATGTATTCTACTGCTTGCTTCAAGCAAAAGGTCTTCGAGCAATACTTCATTGTATGTTTGTTCAATCAATAAATGCAGCTTCTCTTTCATTTCTTGTATTGCCACAAAAAAGCGTTTCTCAAATTTAAGAATTTACGAGGTGCAGTGACCAAAGAAAACTCAAGATGGGAACGATAACAGCCTCCCGAAAGTCTTCAACATTT
The DNA here is from genome assembly GCA_031424735.1 of Segetibacter sp. Classification (GTDB taxonomy): domain Bacteria; phylum Bacteroidota; class Bacteroidia; order Chitinophagales; family Chitinophagaceae; genus Segetibacter. Next base: position 1,970 of record JANPIA010000165.1, on the reverse strand, counting down.
TTTTGGGACCAGTTTATTTTACCTTTTCTTGAATATTCATCATATCTCCATCAGTAGCGAGTAGAAGTTTACTAAAATAAATTATGGCAGATTATCATCTTCCAATTTCACCTATTTTTTAAAAATTACCTGTATTAATAGTATGTATTGGTTTGATGAATTTTGTAACTTACCGCCATAATTAATTTTAGTAATTATGAAAAATAGTTCCAACCAATCTACACTGCCCGACCTTGATTTAAGTCTCCTTAATATTAAAGAGGATGATTCGACTGCCTGGAAAATGATGATGCTTATTGAGGGGGTTTATGGTATGGGTGTTAAGCACAGTAGTAATAAATACGGCTACACTGAACAGCGTTATTATCAGTTACTGAATGATTTTAAAAAAGTAGGTTCTGCTGCCCTTATTGATCAAAAGCGTGGGCCTAAACATAAATCGCGGCGAACCGAAAAAGTTGTTCAGCAAATTATTCGTCACCGGTTTTTAGACCCCGATGCCAGTGCGGCTGTAATCGCTCAGAAGATGAACCAAACGGCCATGGCAGTAAGCCTTAGAAGCGTAGAAAGAACTATTCAGGACTATGGCCTTCAAAAAAAAACTTCACCAATTAAATCCAAACCTTAATAGTTCTAAAACTATTGTTGTTCAGCAAACAAAAAGAAAACAATGCCAGGCAAGGGTGACCGTGCAAAGCAATGAGCGTTATGTGCGTGAAATTTTGGCCAATAAGCTATCAGGTACTCATCTTGGATTATGGCTGTTGGTACCGGAATATTTACGCTTAGGTACCTGGGATTTACTTAAAGGCACTTTTGGTAAGCAGTCGGCGGATGACCTTAACTCCCGTATCGCTATGCAGCTGGTTAATGAAGCTGCTCTTTGTGTAAATAGAATCAGGGTACGTGGGTCATTGTGCCATCAGGGATTTTCTCTGGTCAATGGTTTATCTTTTCTTGCTGCAGATGAAACAGTTCATGATTTACTCAATCATCACTCCGTAGAAGCTTATGAAGATATGCAGGTGGCCCTGATGCAGATAAGGGGATTGCAAAGGCATTATGATGAGCGCCGTATATTGACTATAGACCCTCACAGAATACTTTCTGCAACACAGCGTATGATGCCTTGTAAAAAGAAACGTCCCAATGAGGCTGCTCACAAAATGCTGCAAACCTTCTTTTGTGCAGACGCCTTTAGCGGACAACCTCTTGCATTTAGCATTGGCTCCAGCGGAAAAACCTGTTCTCCTGCAACACTGCAAGTAATAAACATGGTAGAACAGGGTGGCGTCCACAAAGCGCTTTTCGTTGCAGATAAAGCACATTTTACACGGGAAATAGGAGAGTACATTTACCAGCATCCCACATTTGATATACTAATGCCAGCACCCTTAACTAAAAAGGTATGCGGTTGCTTTGACAAATTAGAATACAGCCCCTTGTGGGCTGGATATGCCCTTGCTAAAACAACATTCCAATTTGATGGAAGTCCTTATCTATTTCAGTTAATTGTACAGCGGCAGGGCGAAAGACCTGAAAAATATGATTATAAACCTTTCCTGACAACTTCATCAAAAGACCCTGTTGAGTTACTCACTGAAGTATTCCCTCAAAGATGGACAATAGAAGAATTTTTTAACTTCAACGGCGATATGGGCTGGAACAGAGCCTCAACTTTTAATCTCAATATCAGGTATGGAAAACAATCTCTGGCCTTGCAGGCACAGGCAGCCACCCATCAACTCAAATGCAAACTCCCCAATCCCTACAAGCAGTGGACAGCCGCACATACCGCTCACCAAATACTTACCAATATGGAAGGAGATGTAAGAGTAGAAGATGATACAATAATTGTAACATACTACCGCGATCACAAAAATTTAGGATTGAACCAATATTACGAAAACCTCCCCCAGATACTGGAAAGAGAAGGTGTCAATCCAAAAATTCCCTGGCTCTTTGACTTT
>JANPIA010000164.1:0-6644 GCA_031424735.1 Segetibacter sp. | reverse complement strand
GCTTTATCAATTTGGGGTAACTGGCAAAACCAGGGTAACACCTCTACCGCCAATGTAGGAAACTTTATAACCGGCGGATCGACTGCAGATGGTTTTGACCAGCAAACAGCCAATCCATCTTTATTTACTTATGATGACGTAAACCGGCAGTATGTAGGCTTTACATCTGCCAACGGCAAAAACACAAAATATACTCCTTTAAAAGCAGGCGTTGCTTACTACATGTTTGTGTACGGCGACAGGCTGAATTCCATTACAACCAGTACACCCAATGCGACCGTGCTAAAATCTACCGGCACATTAATAACCGGCAACCAAACCTATAATTCAGGTTCAGTCCAACCGTTATCAAACGTTACGGGAAGGTTTACCCTGGTTGGAAATCCATTTGCCTCGCCCATTGACTGGACAACGCTCCCTACCACTAACCTGGCCAATACTTATTGGGGATGGGACCCTAACCTGAGCAGCACCGGTGGTTATGTTACGGTGAGTAATAGCGGAACCGCAACATTAATAGCGCCTTTTTCCGGTACGGTAGGTCTTAACCAATATATACAACCGGGCCAAGGCTTCTTTGTAAAAACCACCGCGGCTTCACCGGTATTAAGCATTCGTGAGCAGGATAAAGTGAGCAATTTTAACGCGAATGCTTTTCGCGGCAGCGGGTCCAATAATATTTCTTTAATGGCTATCAACCTTCTGTACGAAAGTGGTGGCAGCAGCATTTTGGCAGATGGTGTAGTAGCTGCATTCGACCCGCATTTTTCAAACGGTATTGGTAAAGAGGACGCTTCTAAACTGAACAATAATGCCGAAGTATTATCTATCAAAAACGGAAGCGACCTGTTAAGTATTGACGGAAGAGAAATGCCGCTTGATAACGATAGCATATCGTTACAGGTATCGAAGCTTACAAAACAGCAATATACATTGCAAATTTTTGCCAATAAGTTAGACACCCTTGCACTGCAACCTTACCTGCACGATGCCTATTTGCACACCAGTATTGCCTTATCGGTTTTTGATACAAACCGAATTGTATTTAATGTAACAGCAAACGACGCAGCTTCGTCGGCTACAGGCAGGTTCTCCATTGTATTTAAAAAACTAACTGGTAATCTCACCACATTTACATCGCTGAAGGCTGTGCAAAAAGAAAAAGATGTGCAGGTAGACTGGTCGGTAAATTCAGATGCCGGTATAGTGAAATACGAAATTGAACGGTCGGGCAATAACATCACTTTCATTAAAGCAGGCGAAACTACAGCGAAGGGGGGCACCACACCGGAGGCGTATCATTTTATTGATGTAAATACACCGGCGCAAAACCTTTGGTATCGCATCCGCTTACTACACACAGATGGCAATTTCTCGTACAGCAAATCGGTAGCGGTAAATGTGGAAGAAAAGAAGCCCGTGTTCAATATTTATCCCAACACAATCACCGATAATCGCATTAACCTCTATTTCAATGAAATAGAAAGGGGAGAATATACGTTAATAGTATTCGGCGCAAATGGCCAACAGATAATACGGCAAACGATCCAACACCAGGGAACTGTTTCAACCCAAACCATTACACTTGACAGGAAGCCAGCGCCAGGCATTTATTATGTCAGGTTAGTAAGTGGAAATGTCAATTATATCAACCGGATCTTAGTAAAGTAAGTTCCAAATCCGCAATGAAAAACAAAAAACAACAATGGAAATTGGTGACCATTTTAGTACTTGTACTAAGCACTAGTTCTATTGTTACATTCGCGCAAAATCCAACCGACACTTTTCCAAAAGATCCTGGCAGTTTATCTATTTACACCATTCAAAATATGAGCTTTGGCGCCTTTGCGCAAGGCGGAAGCGGCGGTACAGTTATCGTTTCTTCCAATGGCACCCGCTCTGTTACCGGTTCGGTTATAGGGCTGAACCTGGGCGTTCAATACTTTCATGCCATTTTTGAATTGGATGCTCCTGTGGGGTCTATTATTTCTATTTTAAACGGACCGGATGTAACACTGACCGGAAGTAACGGCGGTTCCATGTCGCTTAGTCTCAGTGCATCCTCTCCCTTATCCCCATTCAGCACTACCATACCATCGCCGGGCCGAACGCAGGTAACTTTTGGTGGAACCCTAACCGTAGGTACACCGCAGGTAACAATACCCGGTTCGTACAGCGGCACTTTTTACATCACCTTCAACCAGGAATAAATCTGACTAAAAATATACTGTAAAACCAATGACCTGCACACAACATATTCAATTCACTTGTTACCGGTGCAGGTATGTGTTAAGCGTTTTTTCAATGGTTGTTTTGCTTCAAATATTTTGTCATCAGCCTGCGTTCAGCCAGGTAGCTCAGGAGTTAGACGAAATATCCCTTACGGTAAATGTTCAAAGAATTGGCAGTGCTGAAATGCCTGGCATCATTCGCGGAACAGAAGCTTACTTATCGGTGAAAGATGTATTTGATTTTTTGAAGATCAGAAACGCGACATCGCAAAATATGGATACGGTCAGCGGTTATTTTATCAATCCCAAATCGCCTTACATTATTGATAAAGCCAGCAATAAAATAACTTACTCAGAAAAGGTTTTCAATTTGGATGCAAATGGTCTCATCCGCACCGAGCGCAGCCTTTATTTGAAATCTGCCTATTTTGGAGAAATTTTCGGGCTTGAATGTAATTTCAATTTTCGAAGCCTTTCGGTAACCATTACCACTAAAATAGAGTTACCCGCCATTCGCGAAATGCAGCAGGAAATGATGCGCCGGAACATTAATCAACTGAAAGGGGAAAAGAAAGCTGACTCAATCATAAAAAGAAGTTATCCGTTTTTTCACCTCGGTATGGCAGACTGGTCGGTTATCTCTTCGCAGGATGGACAAAGCCCTGCCACTACCCGTTTAAATCTTTCTGTAGGTACAATGCTTGCCGGTGGCGAAGCCAACTTTTATTTGAATTATACCGCGGGTCAGCCAATGCATTTAAAGCAACAATTTTATCACTGGCGTTATGTAAATAATAACAATGCCGCGTTACGCCAGGTAACATTGGGTAAGATTTACACACAGTCAACATCCTCGTTAAACGCCCCTATCAATGGTATTCAAATTACCAATACCCCAACAACTTACCGGCGTTCGTTGGGCACCTATACGCTAAGCAATACTACCGAACCCGGGTGGACGGTTGAACTTTATGTAAACAACATTTTAGTGAATTACATGAAAGCCGACGCATCGGGCTTTTTTAGTTTTGAAGTGCCTATGGTATACGGTAACTCGGTAGTGAAACTGCGGTTTTTTGGACCCTGGGGCGAAGAGAGAATTCGGGAACAGTACATCAGTGTTCCGTTCAATTTTTTGCCTTCAAAGCAGTTTGAATACACGCTGAGCGCCGGTGTTGTTGAAGACGAATGGAAAAGCAAATTTTCAAGAGCGAACTTTAATTATGGCGTAAACAGGCATATTACTATTGGTGGTGGTGTGGAGTATTTTTCAACGGTAATGGCGGGTAAGCCTATGCCTTATGTAACAACCTCCCTTCGTTTAGGATCCAACCTGCTGGTAAACGGGGAGCATATGTATGGTGTACGAACCAAAGGAATGCTTACTTACCGGCTGCCCTCTAATGTACAGTTAGATGTGAACTACAATAAATACGATAAGATGCAAACGGCTGTGCGGTATAATTATATTGAAGAAAAGAAAGCCGTTTTATCTGTTCCCTTTCACGCAAAAAAATTCAGTGCCTTTACACGGCTTACGGTTAACAGGCTTAAACTAACCAAAAACAATTTAACCACCGCCGAATTATTGTTTTCAACAATAGTGAAAGGCGTTAGTTCCAATTTTACCACCAGCGCCATGTACTATGCAGCGGGGAACCCTTTTATTTACAGCAACCTTTCACTCACCTTCAGGCTACCTGGAAAAATACGTTTTACACCGCAGGTGCAATACGAGTATAAACAGAAAAATGTAAGTATGATAAAAGGGGAGATTGAAAAAAATGTTTTTAAAAATGGATACCTGAATGCATCGTACGAAAGATACAAATTGAGTAATAACCAATTTATCGGCATTGGGTTCCGTTATAATTTTTCGTTTGGTCAAACCTATTTTTCGGCGCGCAAAAGCAACACTTTATTCTCAACCACTCAATCCGCAAGGGGTAGTTTTATTTATGATGATAAAACAAATAGCCTGATAGCCAATAACCAGAATAACGTGGGCAGGGGCGGGCTAATCATTTCCCCGTTTCTTGATCTGAACTGGAATGGAAAGCGCGATGCCGGTGAACCCAGGGCATTTGGACTGAAGGTGAACATAAATGGAGGCAGAATAAAAAATGTACGCGACACAACTATTCGTATTACAGGTTTGGAAGCCTATACGAATTATCATGTTGACCTCAACCGCAACAATTTTGAAAACGTTGCCTGGCATTTGCCAAAGAAATCGCTGAGTGTATGTATTGAACCCAACCATTTTAAACTGATAGACGTTCCTGTAACCATTGTTGGTGAAGTTTCAGGTACCGTTTATTTTAAAGGTGTTAAGGGTATAGCCGGTATGGGCAGGATACTGGTTAATTTCACCAACAGTGATTCGGTAGTGGTTGCTAAAACACTAACAGAATCAGATGGCTTTTTCAGCTTTATGGGCTTGGCTCCCGGAATTTACAAAGCACAAATAGACCCGGCACAATTGGAAAAATTGCACATGACATCCACCCCCAATTTAATTTTTGCCATAAAACAATCCATTGAAGGCGATGCAGTAGAAGAATTAAAGTTTACTGTTGAAGATATTTTGGATAAGGAAGGGAAAGGTTGAACAAAACGGTTTGCGACGGGATGAATAAAGCAGGGCAATGCGGTACGGATTTCATTTATTTCCTAACTGGCTGTGTCTGTTACCTTTAAAACGCATTAAATCAGTTAAAAGATTTTAATTGAACAATCTAAAGTCAAGTAAAACGTTTAATAAAAAACCTTTTTTTTCAAAACCAAAATCCAAAAATGAAGAACATGAAAAAAGTAATCGCATCGGCAATTGTACTGGTGGCGTTTGCTGCAAATTCTCACGCCCAGTCTACGGCTACTGCTACAGCTACAGCAACCGTGGTAACGCCTATCAGTATTGCAAAAAACACAGACATGAGTTTCGGTAATTTATCCGTACAAACCGGTACCGGTGGTACTGTTGTATTGGCTGCCGACGGATCCCGCACACGCACAAGCGGCGTAACATTACCTGCAACAACAGGAACTGTTTCTGCTGCGGACTTTACCGTTACTGGTACAGGTGCCTACACTTATGTAGTTACGTTGCCAACAACTGTTACGCTAACGCATACAGGCGGTGTTGAAACTATGGTAGCAAGTGCATTCGGAACAAACCTGGGTGGTAATGGCGCTTTAACCGCCGGCACACAGGACTTTAAAGTAGGTGCAACACTCACAGTAGCTGCAGGTCAGCTTGCCGGTGTGTACACATCTGGCAACTTTAATGTTACCGTAAATTATAATTAGTATGCACAACAACAATAACGCTGTAAATTTTTATTTGCAGCGTTTTTTTTCCGGTTATAATGGTTGAACAATAGAATAGCCTGAAAAAATATTATCACAGTATCAATAGCTTACCTTTTACTCATCCACTATGAAAATCATCTCACGATTTTTATCTCCTCTAAATTTATTACCGGTAGTATTCAATATAAGCTTGTTGTTTTCTGTGGCAACTTATGCGCAAGGTAATTTACTGGTAACCCCCAAGCGGGTTGTTTTTGAAGGTACCAACCGGTCGGAAGAGTTGAACCTTGCAAACATTGGCAAAGACAGCGCCACCTATGTTATTTCGTTTATACAGATAAGGATGAAGGATGACGGTACTTTTGAAAGAATTACCGAGCCCGATTCTGCCCAGTTTTTTGCCGATAAAAATCTCCGTGTTTTTCCACGCACTGTTACACTTGCACCCAACGAAGCACAAACAGTAAAGCTGCAGGTTACCAAAAGCGATAGTTTAACCTCCGGCGAGTATCGTTCTCATTTATACTTCAGGGCTATACCAAAAGAAACGCCGCTCGGCGAAGTAGCAAATAATAAGGATACCTCTATATCAGTAAAACTTGTACCCATTTTCGGTATTTCCATCCCGGCTATTATACGGGTGGGTATGCCAAATGTAACCACCAGTTTTTCTAACATCGCTTTTACAATAGATAGCAACGCTACTCCTTTAATTAAACTAACCATTAACCGTAGTGGAAATATTTCGGTGTATGGAGATATACTTGTTGACCACATTTCAGCGCAGGGGAAAGTGTCGCGTGTGGGAGTGGCAAAAGGGCTTTCGGTTTATACACCAAACAGGCAACGCAATTTCAGCCTGCAATTAAATACTTCCGGTGTTAATTATCGCGCAGGTAAGCTCCGCATTACGTATGCCGATCAAACATCTAAAGCAAATAAGTTAGCCGAAATTGAAGTTGAATTACAGGAGAAGAACGCTGTAGCCAATAACATCAATTAAAGTGAATAGTTGCGGTAAAAGGTTGTGTGGTGATATACTGCCCAGGCTTTTGGGAAGAACCGAAATTTAAAACCGCATCAATAGATATAGTTGATATA
>JANPIA010000163.1:0-10285 GCA_031424735.1 Segetibacter sp. | reverse complement strand
TGATTACCTGGATGCGTTTGGCGATCCGGAAAAGTTTGGTAAGCAGGTAGGGGGCGATATTGTAGCCAACAAGAAAACTTTCCTGATGATTCATGCTTTGGAGATAACAAAAGGTGAACAGGCAGAAGAATTAAAACACTTGCTGGCTAATAACGAAACGGGTAAAGTTGGGCGGGTGCTTTCCATATTTACAGATTGCGGTATTGATGACTGGGCTAAGGAATTAAAAGATAAATACCTCGCAACCGCCTACCAGCATTTAGAAGATATAGCGGTGGTAGGCGTTCGAAAAAAGCCGTTGTTGGAACTGGCACAGTTTCTTGTTCAGCGCGAAAATTAAAGCGTAATTCCCCATACAACCATAAGGAAAATGGGCAGACATCCACATCCACCCGTTCGTTGCCAATGTTCGTTTTCCCCTTAACTTCAATATCCAAACCAACGCTAATGGCAAACTCATTATTCCGCAAAAAAAGCATCCCATTTATATTAAAAGAAGCAGAGGAAGGACTTACCGATTCGCATGGGCACCACGAAACAATGAAAAAGGTGCTCACCGTACGCGATCTCACTTTTTTTGGAATAGCTGCCGTTATTGGAACAGGTGTTTTTACAGCGATCGGTTCGGCAAGCTTTCATGGTGGGCCGGCAGTTATCCTGCTATTCGCGTTTACAGCGGTAGCCTGCGGGTTTGCCGCTTTTTGCTATGCTGAGTTTGCTTCAACGGTTCCGGTTTCGGGTAGCGCTTATACTTATTCATATGTTGCCTTCGGCGAAATATTTGCCTGGATTATAGGCTGGGATTTGTTGATGGAATATGCCATTGGCAACATTGCAGTTGCCATATCGTGGAGCCAGTATTTCGTTAGGGTGCTCGCTGGTTTTGGCATTCATATTCCACAATGGATGACGATGGATTCATCTACGGCGCACAACAAATTTAACGAGGCATCCGCAATGCTTTCATCGGGCACCACAAAAACTATTGAGGCATTGGATGAAACATTGCGCAATGGTTACCTCGCCTGGCAAAATGCACCCAGCCTTGGTAGCTTCCGGCTCATCATGAACATTCCCGCCTTTTGCATCGTTATCCTCATTACTTACATTGTTTACATCGGCATTCGCGAATCGCGATCTGCCAACAACCTGATGGTGATTATTAAACTGGTTGTGATACTCTTTGTAATAATTGGCGGTGCCTTTTATGTTGACCCCGGAAACTGGAGCAACTTTATGCCCAATGGATTTAAAGGTGTAATGAGTGGCGTATCGGCAGTATTCTTTGCTTACATCGGTTTCGATGCGATCACCACCACCGCCGAAGAATGTAAGAATCCGCAGCGCGATCTGCCAAAGGCGATGTTCAATACGCTCTTTATCTGCACGGGTCTTTACATCGTTCTTGTTTTGGTACTTACCGGCATGACCAACTATTCAAAGCTGGATGTTGCCGACCCGCTGGCGTTTGTGTTTCAAAGCCAGCACACAAAACTTACCGATTATATGGCGGGCATTATTTCCGTAAGCGCCATTTTTGTAATTGCATCCGTGTTGTTAGTGTACCAGTTAGGACAACCCCGTATATGGATGAGCATGAGCAGAGATGGGCTGCTCCCAAAAATATTTTCACGTATCCATCCAAAATATAAAACACCGTCCTTCTCAACAATACTAACAGGGCTGGTTGTGGGCGTACCTGCACTATTCCTTAACCTGGATGTGGTGATCGCATTAACCAGCATTGGTACCTTGTTCGCATTTGTATTGGTTTGCGGCGGTGTGCTAATGCTGCAAAAACAAAAGGATCGCCCTGTTGCCAAATTCAAAGTGCCTTATGCGAACGGCAAAATCATTGTACCTGTTTTACTGGCAATTGCAATTGTGCTGATTTCCATGTTTGCACCATCGCACTTCTCCTCGCTAATAACAAAGGAAGGCTTGCCGATGCTGATATTCTGGATAGTTGCAATCGTTGTTTCCGTTTATACTTACACCAATAACTTTTCCCTTATACCGGTGCTTGGCCTGTTAAGTTGTTTCTACCTGATGGCGCAGGAAAGCTATACCAACTGGCTGCGTTTTCTTATATGGCTTGCAATTGGTTTATGTATTTACTTTCTGTACGGTCGTCATAATAGCCGCCTTAAAAAAATGAGTGAAGTACAATAATGGTGTACCGCGCCTTTGGTTGCCTATTAGGCTTTCGTTGCGTCGCACACTTCAACTGGTGTACCTTTGGGCAGCAGAACTGCTGAGTTATTCATCAGCATTCATAATAACAACTGCATATAAAAATGTTTAAATGAAATACCAGGTAGGCGACGATATTGTTGTTATACACAGCAACGATGAAGGCAAAGTGATAGAAATAATCAACGAGAAAATGGTGTTGATAGAAGTGAAGGGTGTGAAGTTCCCCGCTTATATGGACCAGATAGACTTTCCCTATTTTAAACGCTTTAGCGAGAAAAAACTTTTTGCGGAAACAAAAAAACCAAAGGTATATGTTGACCAGGTGCAGAAAGAAAAGCGCCGCGATGAAGTGAACCTGGAAGATGGTATCTGGATAGCTTTATTTCCCAAGTTCGACACAGATGTTTTTGGTGACGAACAGGTTGACTACTTCAAAGTTTATCTTATTAACCGCACCGAACTTGCTTATGAGTTTACTTACAAGCTTAACTATGCCGGCAGTAACGATTTTGAGATAACCAGCGATCTCAATGCCTTTAAAGATTTTTACCTGCACGATGTGCCGTTTGAAAACTTAAACGACAATCCCACGTTTGAATTTGAATTTTCGCTGTTGAAGCCCGACAAAAATAAGGCAGAGTATTGCGAGGCTTCGTTTAAAATAAAGCCTAAACAACTGTTTCAAAAAATTGAGCACTTGAAAGAAAAGAATGAGCCATCCATCAACCACCGGTTAATTGAAAAATACCCGCCACGCCCTTATGAAGAAAGTGGTTTGGATGTTGGAAAACTATCGGCAGCCGGCTTTAAAGTGTACGATGCAAAACATGCCCGCAAGCATCTTGAACCCGCCCGCAGCATAGTAGACCTTCACATTGAAAAGATCAGTGACGACTGGAAACACCTCAGCAATTTTGAGATCATCACCCTGCAATTAAAGGAGTTTGAAAAGTGGTATGACCTTGCCGTTGCTCACCGGTTGCTAAATCTTATTATTATTCATGGCATTGGAACCGGCAAGTTGAAAGATGAGATACACGACCTGCTGAAGCTAAAGCGTGAGGTAAAATATTTTGTAAACCAATACGATCCCCGGTTTGGTTACGGCGCTACCGAAATTCATTTTAATTATTGAGGTGGCTGATAGATAGTTAGCCTGGCTTGACGGAAGTCAATCTTCCAGCCTTCGCAAATACCGGCTGGTTGTACGTCACCCTTTATCAATTCTTGCTGTTTCACAAAACTTCTTAATTTTGAAATTATGCAAGCTCAAGTAGACTTATAATTTGACCAATTGGTGAAACTCGCGAACAGCTTCCAACAAACCAATGGACAAAACTTAAAAGGGAAGTTGAAGAAAGAGTAGCAGTTCCTGAACAAATTCTCGATTTAGTTTCACTGCTGCTATCTGCCACGACATACAATCAGAAACAGTTGGACGAGGTTGCCAGACCAAGAAAAGCTATCCATCAATGGTGGACAAGATAGTATTGGCAGATACTTCATTCTTATTGACCTTTTTAGAAAATCGGAGAAATCTAATTCTCGATTTGTCCAGCTTGCAGTGGAAGGTTATCAATTCCAAATTTCAGCAATAACGAAATACGAAGTTTATTCAGGTGCTACAGCCGCGTAACTATCTTTTTGGGACGACCTTTAAAGAAGATAACCGTATTACCTTTAAATGGGGATGTTGTAAAACAAGTCATAATAATAAATGGAAAATTGAAACAGAAACGTAAGCAGATTGATTTAGCTGATCTTTTTATTGCTGCCACAGGTATAACTAATCGTTTGCCTTTTGCAAAGTTGAACAGAAAACACTTTGAACGTATTGACACGCTTGAAATCGTTGAATAGGTCCAGTATACAACAATCGGTTACTTTGAAAAAGCTTTCGTTGCATGCTGAAGTATTTTTTGTAGGGTTGTCTGATTTTCATTAGGGTTTTTCACAAACACTCGATGGCGTGACCTTCTTTGACAACTATCGCCAATGTGACCTGGCGTAATCCACCTCTCTTTTGACGCGATTACCCCTCATTTATTTTGTATTTAAGCAGTACGTTTGAACCTTAAAAATCAATTTAATAACTATGCCACTAATCAATCCTCACATTAACTTCAACGGAAATGCCGAAGAAGCATTTACCTTTTACAAATCAGTATTTGGCGGAGAGTTTGCAAAAGTTATTCGTTTCAAAGACCTTGCAAGCCCTGAATTTCCTGTAGCAGAAAACGAAGAGAATAAAATCATGCATATTGCCTTGCCCATCGGTAGAAGTAATATGTTGATGGCAAATGATGTTCCGGAAATTTTGGGAAAAACAAACGAAAATGAGAACAGAAGTAAAATTGTAATTATTACGAAAAGTAAAGAAGAAGCAGACGAACTATTCAACGGGCTTTCAGCAGGAGGACAAATAGAAGGGCCTATTGGAGATAGTCCCTGGGGCTCCTATTTTGGTTGTTTTAGAGACAAATTCGGTATAGAATGGATAGTGGAATTCGACCCAAAAAATAATGGAATAATATAAACGGGAATACGTTTGGTTAGCTTGTTGCACTAACTTTTTAACGGGCAGGGTTACAAGCATTGGTATGTTAAGTTTTAAAGCGGTAACTGGTTTTATTAGCTTAAAATAACTTTACAAAGTTGTACCCACGTAGTCACTAAACGCTTACAATTTGATTGCAGTTCCAGCTAACCAGAACATAAATGTATGTAGTAGTTTCGCCTGCGTCCGTTTCCGTGTGGTAGATTAACTAATGAAATTTACTTATTGCGCCAGCGCTCTAAAAACTTGTGGTAAAGCTGCATGGCATCGGGTGTTAGCTGAAAATAAAAAACGCCACTGATGAGGATAGCGGAAAAGATGGAGCTGCGCAAAATGATGCCCATCCATCCACCAACATGTTGCAGCGGGAAATAGCTGGCTGCAAAAGCCGCACTGGCAACAACCAATGCAAGCAATGTTTTTAAAGTAAACGGCTGCATGTTGAATTTGCGTCGAAGGAATTCAAAGCGAATAAAATTGTAAATAGCATATGCAAAAACTTCCGCAATCGCCGAGCCCATGATGCCATATTTTTTTATGAGGAAGTAGGTGAGCGGTATGCGAAATGCAAGCAATATGATCCCGCTGATAAAATCGAATCGCCAATGAGTTGATGTGCCGATGATGATGTCGTTTACACCGGTGCCTGCATCAATAATTCGCGCAATACCCAGCACCAGCACAACATAAATACCAATGGAAAAATCAGCCTGTATATCGAGCACCTTAAATGCGTCGTTTATATTCAGCCAGATATTACCGAAAATAAAAAGCGCCATGATCAGCAGGTTGATGGAACTACGGTGATATATGCGGTTGATCTCGCTGTACCGCTTTTCCTTCCATGCCAGGGCAAGCACCCCGGTTGATATAGATTGAACACTCCGTTGCGGTACTACCAGCAGGTTAGCAACATACTGTGCAAGGCTGAACACTCCCGTCATACCCAACCCTTTCAGGCTCGATATTAAAACCGTATCGATGGTTTGTGCAATTACCCGGATGCCGATACCACCGTAAATCAGCGCCTGCATACTCAGCATTTTCTTCTTAAATCTTTTTGTAACAATGCTTGGGGTGAACGTGATATGAAACTTGCCAAGCCTGATGAGGTAAACGAGTATAACAATAAAAATGATGAAGTAAACAAAGGTGAACAGCTTAATGAACGTATCGAAGTTGATGGTGTTGGTGTAGTAAAATATTATAAGCACCAGCACAATGATGCGCATTCCCGTTTCCTTTAAAAAATTAGCGAACACTGTTTTTTGAAGGCTCCAGCAAAAAGCTTCCAGTAACGAAAAAAACAACATGCCAAAACCGAAAGGGAAAATGAGATAATAATATTTAACGATCAGTGGCGACCGCTGTATAAACTTCTTAACCATTAGCGGTTCGCCAATGTAACCGGCAATCAGTATAAACACAAAGCCTATCAATGAGCCAAGCAATCCCCACGATAGCAGGTCGTTTTTTTTATCCGGCACATGTGCTTTGTAGTAAGGATAGAACTTGTACATCACTGGTATTACACCAAGGCTGCCAAACACGTAAATGTTTTGGCCGATGTCGTAAAATATGCGGGTAAGCCCAAACTCTTCCGGGGTGAAAGAGCCATTCTTAGTAAAGAAATAAGTGTTGATTGCGCCAATAAAGAAACCAATGTACACCAATATGCTGCTGAGGATCGCCTGCTTTCTTATGTTGGCCATTTAACTATTTAAGCGTGCAAATTAATGTTTTGGTTGAACCTGCCTAACGCTGATGTAGTAATTGCGTTCAATGTAGGTTGGCAGCCACAACGTTTCATCACCTTTTCTCAGAGGTGCGCTTTTCCATTCCTCTGCAGGCTGTATGCGAATGGTAGTGTTTTCATTTTTAAAAACGAGCGGCAGATCAAAGCCCGGGATGCAGTTGCTCCACCGGTAGAAAACCTTTTTAGTTTTGGCTTCAAAATAATATTCAAGCAATGGCACCTGCGTAGTTCTTAAATACTGGTGGAAGGTTTTGGAGAAATTGATGCCCGATTGCAGGTTGATATAGTCTTCAATTTGGTTTGTTGTAACGGTTTGATGATAGAACTCCTGATTCAATCCGCGCAATAACTTTCTGTAGGTGTCATCGTTATTAATTGCATGGCGAATGGTTTGTAACATACTGCTTCCTTTCCAATACATATCTCCGCCGCTGCCTTGTTTGTTTACGCCATACAAACCAATAATGGGCTTATCATTTTTAATATTCATTCGCACACCATATTGGTAATCGTTGCCTGCCTCTTTACCAAACATGCACTCCGTATAAAGCGCTTCGCTGTGGTTGGTAAAGCTTTCATGTATCCACATATCGGCGGCATCTTTCATTGTAATGTTATTTCCAAACCACTCATGCCCACTTTCATGAACGATTACAAAGTCCCACTTTAAACCCCAGCCACTGCCACTGCGGTCGCGACCAAGATAGCCGTTTTGGTAACCATTACCGTAGGCTACAGCGCTCTGGTGTTCCATACCAAGAAAGGGAGCTTCCACCAACTTATAACCGTCTTCATAAAATGGATATTTGCCAAACCAATATTCAAAACAATGCAGCATTGGCTTTACCTGTTCAAAATGTTTTTTGGCAACTTCAAGATTGTTTGGAAGTACCCAATAGCTTAAATCAAGCTTGCCACCTTCGCCTATGAGGGTATCGGTAAAGTTTACATACTTGCCAATGTTCATGGTAACATTGTAATTATTGATGGGATACTTTACAGCCCATGTCCATTTTTTATTTCTGTTGACTGGTTTGGTAACGGCAACTAACTTTCCATTACTTATAGCAGTTAAAGTGTCTGGTGCGGTAATAGTGACGCTCATGCCGCTTTCAGGTTTATCACTTAAATGGTCTTTGCATGGCCACCAGGCACTTGCCCCCAAACCTTCAACCGCTGTAGCTATCCACGGGTTACCTTTTGTGTCCGTAGTCCATATTAAGCCTCCGTCCCATGGTGCTCGAACCGCTTCTTTTGGTGTGCCATGGTAAAAAATAGTTATTACTTCTGCCATGGCAACTTCTTCATTCATGGGTGGCACTGACGGCCCTTTTAACCCGGCAACTTCTATAAGCCAGGTATTATGGCTTTGCTTTTTAAACGCAAGCGATTTTTCATTCAATAGCGCACTATCAATCACAAGCGGGCTTTGCAGATCGATCTGCATCGCATGTTCGTTTACTTTGGTGACGGCAAAAATGATCTTCACATTTCCGGAGACAGATTTTGAAAGAATGTCCGGAACAATTTCCAAATCATACCGCACAACATTCCACCAATCACGGTGCTTATTTAATGTTCCCCTCAAACTGTCATCGAGCGAAAACATATTTTCATTACTGCTTTGCGCGGAACATAAAACACTTATCATCAAGCAACCAAGAATCAATAATTTGCCTTTCAGTTTCATAACTTACAAATAGGTGTTGAAGGTAAACAGGCTTGAAACACTAAGGCACAAAGGCATTAAGTTTCACTAAGTTTTAGTGCGATGATTATTTGATCTTTTTTAGTTTTTAAAACAATTAGATGAGCCTCTCTACAATATATTTTCGGCAAATGCTAGGGTTAATGATTGTTGCGTGGTTGCTGACTGAATGCACCAATAAAACAGGTAAAAATAAAAAAGTATTCGCCTACAATGAAACCACCGGCGTTGCATCGCTCGATCCGGCATTTGCAAAAAACCAGGCGACCATGTGGGTAGCTCACCAGCTTTATAATACCCTTGTAGAAGTGGATACCGGTTTAAACATTGTACCGAGTGTAGCGAAAAGCTGGGAGGTAAGCAACGATCGGCTTACGTACACCTTTCATCTTCGCAACAACGTTTTCTTTCATGATAACGCAGCATTTACAAACGGTAAAGGGCGCAGGGTTATTGCTGCCGATGTGGTTTACAGCTTTGCCCGCATTATGGATAAAAAAACCGCAAGCAGCGGTGCATGGATATTTAACAACAGGATTGATACATCGCAGGGTTTTACGGCATTGGATGATTCTACTTTCCAGCTAAAATTGTTGCGTCCGTTTCACCCTATCATGGGCATACTCAGTATGCAGTATTGCAGCATAGTACCCAGAGAGGTTGTTGAAAAATTTGGCAAAGATTTTCGTAGCAACCCTTGTGGCAGCGGTCCATTCGCTTTTCGCCAATGGGAGGAAGGGCAGGCTTTGGTGCTACATAAAAATCCATCGTATTGGGAACTGGATGAAGCCGGTGTTGCGCTGCCTTATCTGGATGCACTGAAAGTTTCTTTCCTCGATAATAAGGCGACAGAGTTTCTCTCGTTTCAACAAGGCGAACTGAGTTTTGTAAATGATATCGACCCAAGTTTTAAAGACGAAGTGCTGACAAAGAAAGGTGAATTAAGAAAGGACTGGCAGGACAAGATCGTGCTGAATAAACATTCCTATCTCAACACGGAGTACCTCGGTATTTTGGTTGATGAAGAGAACGAACTGCTGAAAAATTCACCACTGAAGATCAGGGCAATAAGGCAGGCGATCAATTGCGCTATCAACCGTAAAAAACTTGCTATGTACATGCGCAATTCTATCGGGACCGCTGCCGAAGCGGGTTTTGTTCCATCGGGTCTGCCATCAAAAAATGCAGAGATGGTAAAAGGTTATGCTTACGATCCGGCAAAAGCACAACGGTTGTTGAAAAGCGCCGGCTTTGAAAATGGGAGTGGACTTGCCGCCATAAAATTATTGACGATCCCGATTTATGCAGACATTGGAAGCTTTGTAGCCAAACAACTGGAGGAGATAGGGATGAACGTACAGGTAGAGGTGATTCAGAAAAGTGTATTGCTGGAACAAACGGCAAAATCGAAAGCTTTGTTTTTCAGGGGAAGCTGGATAGCCGATTACCCGGATGCGGAAAATTATATGGCGATGTTCTATAGTAAGAATCCGGCACCGCCAAATTATACCCGTTACAAAAACCCGGCTTTCGATGTGTTGTACGAAACGGCATTGCTTGAAACGAACGATAGCCTGCGTTATGCCCTGTACCGGCAAATGGACCAAATGGTAATTGATGATGCGCCGGTAGTGCCACTTTGGTACGACCAGGCTATTCATCTTGTAAATAAAAATGTAAAAAACTTTTTACCCAACGCCCTTAACCTGCTTGAACTGAGAAGGACAAGGGTGGAATGAGATGTAGATGATGGACCATGACCTCGTCTATGGTCCATCGTTTTCTTATTGCGTTTTCTTCAGCTTGTTTTTAAACACCTTTTCAAATTTTTCAAGCTTGGGTCGAATTACATACTGGCAATACATTTGCCCGCCATTGTTGTTGAAATAATTCTGGTGATAATTCTCGGCAACATAATACGCTTTCAATGGCTCTATAGTTGTAACGATGGGGCTTGCAAATGCACCCGATTTTTCAAGCGCTGCTTTATAATGTTCAGCCTTTTCTTTTTGTTCCTGGTCGTGATAAAATACGGCGCTGCGATATTGCGGTCCGCGATCGTTTCCCT
>JANPIA010000162.1:0-10573 GCA_031424735.1 Segetibacter sp. | reverse complement strand
CTAAAACAAACATCTTGTTAAGGGGTATCAATACCATCAACCGGGGAACTTCTCCCATGATTTTATTGGATGGGGTGGAAGTAAGGGCGACCGATTTGAATTCACTTGATTTGAACGGTATCGAGAGAATTGAAGTAGTGCAGGGCGCTGCATCGGCAACTATTTATGGTGCCCAGGGCGCAAATGGTGTAATTCAACTGTTTTCAAAAAAAGGTAAAGTGGGTAAAGCTCGAATTGATATATCATCGAGCGTGGCATCTAACGAAAATTTAAATAATGGAAATGTAAGCAAGTCGAGATTGCATCCATTTACTACAAATGCTAACAACGTGGTGATTGGCAGTTCCGGTAACCCGATTGTTTTAGATCCGGATATCAGTTTGTACCGCGAGAATGTACAAGTAAACCTGGTAGATACTAAAACCTATTCAAATCGTGCTTATGATCAAAATCTTCTTTATTACGATCACTATAAAATCTTTTTACAAAAAGCCTATACTACCAATAATGCTATTACTATTTCCGGAGCTGGCGATAAGGTAGATTATAGTATTTCAGCTTCAGATAACAGGCAGACCAGCACATTCAGAAACAATGGTAAATTTTCCAGATCCAATCTCATATCCAATTTGGGGATTGAAATAGCGAAAAATCTGAAATTGCGAAGCATAACCCAGTTGGTGTACACAAAAAGCACCTTAAATGACGAAACAGGCAGGGGTATTTTATTTGCTTTAAATAATTCTCGTCCATTTGCCAATTACGATTATAAAATGCCTGATGGCAATTATGGATATTATTTTGGAGATGCCACAGGCGTGAATGGTTATAATCCTAATTATCGAACCCAAAATTCAACCAACAACGATAACAAAGTTGATGTGGTCCAAACTTTTAACCTCAACTACAAGCCGGTCCATTTTTTAGACCTCGATGTTAAATATGGCTTGAACTACCAAACGCAGGATGTGAGTTACAACGTATTTGCACAGGACTTTAATGCAAACAGCGTATTTACAAAAAGGTTTTGGACCGGTTTTTATTATGGAACCTCAGACCCCAAAGCAACAGGTTCTATCGATAATTTCAGATATCGCACAACCTTCCAGAATTTATTGAGTACTGCAACTTTCAATTTTGATTTTGAAAGAGATTTCCGAATCAAAGTGCCCATTAAATCAACAACACAAGTTGCCTTTGACTATCGGAAAAATCTGTATAACGAATATATTACCTATGGTGGAGATGCACCTGCTTACACGCCCTATACTGCCAGCCAGTTAGGTACTTATAAAATACAGTCGGATTACACCGAGCCCTTTGTTACCTACGGGTACCTTGTAAATCAGCATTTTGATTTTAAAGAAATTATTGGAGTAACCGGCGGGTTTAGAAGTGATTTTTCTTCCGCTTTTGGCGGAGGTTCAAAGCCATTCACATTCCCGCATTTTGATGGCTATTTCCGCGTATCTCAATTGGGTTTCTGGGAGAATAGTTTAGGTAAATCCATAACGGAGTTTAAGTTAAGGGGTGCTTACGGAAAGGCAGGAATTCAACCCCGCGCTTTTGACCGCTATGTAGTTTTAAATACCGCCAATTTAGGAACCAATGTAGCTTTCACTTATCCCACCAATAACCCAAATCCGGATTTAAGCGTTGAAGTTTCAAAAGAAATTGAATTTGGTACTGATATTACTTTTAAAGGGTTAAAAGGGAAGTGGTTAAGCGCTGTTAACCTGTCTTCGACCTACTGGGACCGCAGTACCGCTAACGCCATCTACAATGTAGATGCTGCGCCAAGCACTGGTATCGGAACGGTTCGGGATAATGCGTTTGGTTTAGCATCAAAAGGTTTTCAAGCATCCCTGAATGCTTATTTGCTAAAGAGTAAAAATTTCAATTGGAATTTCATCACCAATTTCAGTAAGCAATCCTCAAAAATAACCTCGGTAAAAGGCGGAACTGAAATCGTTGTCCTTTCAAATGCAGGCAGCAGTAACTATGTACTAAAAGCAGGTGAAAAAATAGGGCAGCTTTATGGTTATCTTTTATTGCATAGTGTCGATCAGGCAAAACCGGATGGCACGCCATACATTCCAAAAGCGGAACAATTTAAATATGAAGTGGCAAGCAATGGATGGGTAGTGGATACTGCTACCAAACAACCCTATGCTACACCCGACAAATACAGTTTTGGTGATCCTAATCCTAAATTCAACATGTCGTTTATTAACGACTTTACCTTTAAAGATTTCTTAAGTCTTTCCATGCAGTGGGATTGGGTATATGGCAGCCATCTATACAACCAAACCAGGCAATGGATGTACAGGGATGGTATTCACAGCGACTATGCTAATCCTATCACCATAGCCGGTAACACCCAGGCTTATACCGCATTTTATCGCGGGGTATATGCTCAAAGGCAGGCAAACGGAACGAAAAATTATTTTTATGAAGATGCCTCATTCTTTAGACTGCGTAACATTTCGTTAGCGGTCGATTTCGAAAAATTCTTTCACGTACCAGGCGTACAACGTTTGCAATTGGTGCTGTCGGGTCGTAACCTGGTTACGTTTACAGACTACACAGGTTTTGATCCGGAAATCAGCTCAGGTACCAGAAACTCCGCTTTCGACAGGGGGGTGGATCATAACACCATTCCAAATCTTAAAAGCTACCAGGTGGGTTTAAACTTAGGCTTCTAAAATTAAAATCTAAAAAGAATGAAAAAATTTAAGATAGTAATATATGCCGCAATTATAATTATAAGTGCCGCATCATGTAAAAAGCAACTGGATGTACGAAACCCAAATCAACCCACCCCGGAGAGTGCGAATTCCGAGCAGGGCATCATTAATTTAGCACAGGGAGGCGTTTACAGAAATGGGTTTATCAACTTAAAATATTCAGATGGTGTATATGGTTTCTTTTGGTCGGGGGCAATTGGCTGGCACGAGTTAATGGGCGATGCAATACAGGCAGAAGCTGCTAACGCATTTATGAACCAGATTGGAGCTCCTGACAAAGCAATACTGGATAATGGTACCGTAGTGCTGAACCCCAATGCACCCAACACACAAAAAGCGCTCATCCGTTTAATTAATGTAAACAGCAACCAGGGGCAAAATACTTTGTACTATGAATGGGCATATATGTATTCAATGATCAATGCCTGCAACTCGGTGCTCGATATTGTTGAAAAAACCCAATTCACTAGTGATGCGGCAACCAGAAAGGCTACCATTCAAGCCTGGGCTTACTGGTGGAAGGGTTTCGCTTATGCACGCATTGGGTCCATTTATTATGCCGGGCTAATAAACAATACTACTGGTGCAACCGACGGTAATTATGTTACCAAAGAAAAGATCATTGAGGAATCGAATGCAACGTTAGATAAAGCGTCCACTGCGCTCAGCAGCGCAACTGTCACTGCTGCCTACAACGATATTCTGGGAAGGTTAATTCCAAGTTTTATGCTGGTAGGTAAAGGAGGTATACTTACCCCCGACATGTGGAAGCGAAACATCAGTACCCTGAAGGCCAGAAATATTGTAGTGAATACAACTGCAGTTACCATGACCTCTGCACAATGGAGTAACGTTCTCAGTTTAACTAATGCTGGTGTACAAGCTGCCGATAAAATATTTACGGGACGTTCAAATGCCAATTCCGATTTTTTCGTATCCTCCGGAAGTGGCACGGTTGCGGGTAAAATTCAAGCTACATTGGCTGGCGGAAATACTTATAAACTGAGTGAGCGTTGGGTTCAGGAATTCAAAACCGGGGATAAGAGGTTCGCCAATAATGTAAAGCTTACAACTACCTGGATAGGGAATGCCGACAGGGGTCATGTGTTTAATACGCGTTATACTTTGGTGAATGGTGGCGCCGGATTGGCGGGTGTAAAAGTTTATTCAAATATAACCGCAGGCGCCGATGAATTATTTCTTGCCAGTCACTACGAGGAGAACGAACTGATGAAAGCAGAGGCATTGATCAATACAGGTAAAATAGAGGAAGGACTGGCTTTAATAGATGCTGTTAGAACCTATCAGGGAGCCGGCTTAACAGCTGTTGCAGGTACGGGTTTAACACTGGCGCAGGCAAAGGAAGAACTGAGAAGAGAAAGAAGGGTGGCATTGCCTTTCATAGGCTTGTCGTTTTACGATGCGCGGCGGTATGGAATTAGTGAAGCACTTTCTGCAGGTGGTGGAAGGAAGGGAGCCGTGGTAATAACCGGAACCGGCGGAGTTAATACCAATGCTACAATTGATTATAACTTTCTCGATTATTGGGATGTTCCCGACAATGAGTTAGTTTACAATCCGGCTGCAGCGGGTAGCGCACCTGTAAAAAATCCCAAGTAAAAAAACGATAATGCATCTATAGCATCTAAGCAAAATTTCAAAAAACCAGTTGCATAACAACTGGTTTTTTGCATTTTATCGCAGCGTCGTAAGCTCAATCATACGCATTTTTTCCCAGGTATTTTTACACGAACAACGTTTTGGTGTAGCCGCATTACCATGTAAATTTTCCCGGAATACAGCATTTTCAAAAATATTATTGTCCTACATTGTGTTAACAAAACCTTATGCACATGAGAAAAATATTTACACTTCTGGCAGCATTATGCCTGCTAACGTCCCAACTATACTCCCAGGGGCGAACTGTTACCGGAACTGTTTTGGACGACAAAGGACGCCCCCTTACCGGAGTGTCGGTTATCGGTAAGCCTTCAGGTAACGGAACTGTCACAAACAACCAGGGAAAATTTTCCCTATTGGTAACGGCTGCCGACAGATCGCTTGAATTTTCCTCCGTAAACTTTGGCGATCAAACCATTTCTATTGGATCCCAAACGGTGATTGATGCACAACTAAGCCCCCAGGATAAAACCCTTGCTGAGGTTGTTGTGATCGGTTACGGTACCCAAAAAAGAAAGGACGTAACGGGGGTTGCTACTGTAAAGGGTACCGACATTGCAAACAAACCGGTACAAACATTTGAACAGGCATTGGGTGGAAGGGCTGCAGGCGTTCAGGTTACAATCCCGAGCGGAGTTTTGAATGCAACTCCGGTTATCCGCATCCGCGGAACCAACTCAATCTCGCTTTCTTCTTTTCCATTAGTTGTAATTGATGGGGTTCCTGCATTTACAGGCGACTTTAGCGGAACAAGCTCAGCGGGCAATGCACTGGCAAGTATTAACCCCAACGATATTGAGACAATTGACATAGCAAAAGACGCTTCTGCAACGGCTATTTATGGTAGCAGGGCAGCCAATGGGGTCATTTTTGTTACCACTAAAAAAGGCAAGGCTGGCAAATCAAAAGTATCTATTGACAGTTGGGTGGGTTGGAGCAAAGTACAACGGCTTCCCGAACTGATGAATGCTTTTGAGTATACCGATTATAAAAATGAAGCACTTAGAAACGCCGGAACATTTAATGCCACTACCAATGCATTTGTACTTACCAACGATGCTTCCGGACAACCTATCAATACCAAGTGGTACGATTATGTTTATCGCCAGGGTTTTCAGCATAGCAATACGGTAAGTGTTAGCGGTGCAAACGAGTCAACCAGTTATTATTTTTCAGCCGGTTTTACCAACCAGGAAGGGATCATTCAGAAAAATGATTTTAAAAGAACCTCTTTGTTAATGAATATTGATCATAAAGCGGGCAAAATCATCAGCCTTGGTGGAAAAGTTCAATACTCAAACGAAAAGAACCTTGCAGCCGTTAGTTCCGGCTCGTTAGGTGATGCATTTTCCACAGCGGGATTAGGTAGGGTAGCCCTCGTCACCGCTCCAAATATCTCTCCCTATAATAATGATGGAACCTATAATTTTTCAGGTGCCTTAATTGGCGTTATGGGAAATAAGCAGGGACAGGTCGGTTTTAATAACCCTGCAATTCAACTGGATCTAAACAAAAATAACAGCGAAACAAACCACATACTTAGCAACGTTTATTTACAGGCGAAACCGTTTCCATGGCTAACCCTACGGTCAGTGTATGGTATTGACTATATATTAGTTGATAACGAACAATACTTCAGCCCTATTTCTGGAGAAGGATTTTCAACTAACGGTTCCGCTTCCAGTTTCTTTGCAAAAAATAAAAGATATGTTTGGACTAATACCATCCAGTTCGATCACACTTTTGGAGAAAAACATAATGTATCGTTGCTTGGTGGAGTTGAAGAGCAAAAGTCTGATTTGGTAGCGTATGGTTTAAACCGTACGAACGTTTCGGACCCAGAATTTAAAAATATACAGGGTGGATGGGCTACGCCTAATACAGCAGGTTTAGGCATTGGCGAAAACTATTTGTATTCAGAATTTGGTCGTTTACAATACACCTTCGATCAAAAGTATTCATTGAAAGGAAGCCTTAGACGCGATGGCGCTTCGCAATTAGGTGTAAATACAAAGTATGGTACGTTTTGGAGCGCTTCGGCAGGATGGGAAATCACAAAAGAAAATTTTTGGACCGCAGCCAAGCTGGATAATATATTTAGTAGTTTCAGAATAAGCGGTGGCTATGGTAAAGTTGGTAACATAGGGGGATTGGGCAACTTTGCATCTCTATCTACTTTTGGTTCGGGTTTGTATGGTGGCAACGGTACAGTGCAGTTTAACCAGGCTGGTAACTCAAACTTACAGTGGGAAACCAGCAAAAAGCTTGATATCGGACTAAATTTCGGGATATTAAAAGACAGGGTGACCGCTGAAATTGCTTATTATAAAAACAATATTGATGGTTTACTGCTTTTTGTACCGCAACCACCTTCAGCTGGATTGCCAAGCAGTATCCCGCAAAACATAGGAACCATGTATAATAAGGGAGTTGAGTTTGCTATTTCCGGACTTCCGATTATGAAGAAACATTTTACCTGGAATACTTCCTTCAACATAGCATACCAAAAAAATGAGGTTACCTCATTGGCTTTGGGACTGGATCAAATTATATCTGCCACCGGCGGACTTGAAAACCCGAGTATTACCAAACCTGGTTACCCTATAGGTATGCTGTTTGTAACCCGTACAAATGGAGTAGACCCCGCAACCGGAAGAAGGATTTACGTTAATAAAGATGGAAGAGATGTTTACTTTCAGCACGTAGCGCCTGCCGGTCAATTCCGCTTCTCCTATGCTGATGGTACCGTTGCACCTACTGTAAGTTCTGCAGATGCAGTTGTATATAAAAACACCAACCCAAAGTTTTTTGGAGGATTTAATAACACCGTTAACTTTCATAATTTTGAAATCAGCGCATTGTTTACTTACCAGTTTGGTTCGTATTTATACTATGGAACCAATGCTGGTTTAAGAGATCAGCGGTTTTGGAACAATTCAACAGACGTTTTAAGACGGTGGCAAAAAGCGGGTGATGTAACAGATATTCCCAAACCAATTTTTGGCGATAATCTTTCAAATGGTTCATCATTTCCTTTGGATATCAATGTATTTAAGGGAGACTTCGTTAAACTGAGAACAGTGTCTATAGGTTATTCTATCCCTAAAAAGTGGCTTGGCAACGTAGGTATTACAAATGCCAACCTGTATGCTTCCGGTAATAACATTTGGATCTTAACCGATTATCCCGGACCCGACCCGGAAGTATCTTCTAATGGTAATGGCACCACCAACTTTGGTATCGACAGAAATACCGTAGCGAATCAAAGAACCATTACTGTTGGTATTAAATTGAATTTCTAATTCTCAACTATTTAATTTATCAAAATGAAAAAAAACATTTTATATATAATTACTGCCACCGTTGTATTTCAAATAGCGGCATGTAATAAAGATAGTCTCAACCCAGTTCCAACCACATCCATATCCGACCTGTCGGCATTTAATACAAAAGATAGAATAGAAGGGCAGGTAAGAGCCATCTATTCAACCATAAAAAATGCTGGCATGTATGGTGGGCGCTACCAAATATTTAACGACATACGAGGCGGTGATTTTATGAACGACAGAACCAATGTTGTTACAGGTTTTGATGTTTGGAACTATACGCCCAGCAACAGTTCAACCAACAGTGTTGAAAACCATTGGTCAAGAGCTTACTATGTAATTAATTTGGCCAACGTATTTGTGGATGGAATGGCGGCTAAAGGTACGGCAGTAGTGGGCGATGCCTTATCAAAGAATTATGTGGCGGAGGCCAGGTTATTACGTGCCTTAAGTTATTATTCGCTACTTCAGTTGTATGCACGTCCATATTACGATGGCAACGGAAGTAAACCCGGGGTACCATTAAGGTTGAAGGGTAATACCGGGCAGGATAATTATGCCGCAGCTCGAAACACGGTTGCTGAAGTGTACACCCAAATACTTGCAGACCTTGATTTTGCAGAACAAAACCTACCGCTTACCAACGGTACAGCTATTTTAAATACTACAAGAGCTCACCGTAATACCGCAATTGCTTTTAAAACAAGGGTATACCTAAGTATGCAGAAGTACGCTGAGGTTATTACTGAATCGAATAAAATTGTGAGTGCTGCGGCTCCGTTTACTGCAACTACTGGTGTGGCTCACGCATTGCAGGCAGATATCACCAATGTATTTAAGCCGCCATACACAACCACTGAATCAATATTGTCGATGCCATTTGCTTCCAACGAAACACCGGGCACGCAAAATCAGTTGGGTTATTATTATGCTCCTTCTGCGCTAAATGGTGGTAATGGCGAGTATTCGTTGTTGTCTACCGGAATTATAGCCAATACCGGCTGGAAGGCTGCCGATAAACGAAGGACTATGATACTGGCATCGGGCGGTAAAAATTATCTCTCAAAATACCCAACCGCTCTTTTTATAGATTATGCACCTGTGATTCGCTATGCTGAAGTTTTACTAAACTTGGCAGAAGCAAGGGTGCGTTCGCTTAATACATTAGATGCACAGGCTATCGCCTTGTTAAACGCCATTCGAGGCAGGTCCGACGCTACCACCGTTTTCACCTCTGCTGATTTTGCAAATGCAACTGCTTTAGCCGATGCAATTTTGGTAGAAAGAAGGATTGAGCTTTTAGGTGAAGGATTAGCCGGAACCGACCTCACCAGGCTGGGACTTCCATTGCCAGCCAAACCGGGGGTGGGAGCAATACCAGCAAGCGGTCAGCAATATATATGGCCCATTGCAGCAACGGAACTTTTACTAAATCCGTTGATGAAGGATAATTAGCCTTTGTTTAAAAATTGAAACCGACCCTGCAAAAAACAAATTGCAGGGTTAGTTTTTAAACCCAATTCCTCCCAAATAGTACATGTGAGATGAGTAAAATAAACTTCTTTTATAAAGAAAAAAGAAAAGTACGGCTTTGCTATTTCGAAATTTAACTATGCTTAACCTATTGAGAAAGAATCATATTGAAATAAAACTTAACAACATATCGGCAGGGTCGACCATTTTTCTTTTTAAACATTTTGCAGCATAACTTGTTCACCACTTGTCATGGTTAATGAATTGTTATTTAATATTGCGTCCTTAAAATTTCACAAAATTTAAATTCACATGAGAAAAATTGTATTGTTAATGCTGTGCATTACAGTGGCGGCCAGCCATTTGTTTGCACAAAGCCGTACCGTAACTGGTAGGGTAACTGATGACAAAGGGACCGGATTGGCCGGTGCTTCTGTTGTAGTTAAGGGTAGTACTGTTGGTACTACCACAAATTCAAATGGTGCTTTTAGTTTAAATGTACCAGCGAATGCCAGAAGCCTGGTGGTGTCATATCAAGGGTATACACAACAGGAATTAGTAATTGGCAACAGGACAACCGTAGATTTTTCAATGGTGCTTGAAGACAAAAGTTTAGACGAAGTGGTGGTGGTTGGTTACCAGGTTAAAAGAAAGCGCGATGAGGCAGGAGCGGTTTCTACTGTTGGTGCAAAACAACTTGAAAACTTACCAAACGTTTCCTTAGACCAGGCTTTGCAGGGTAAAGCAGCCGGTGTAATGGTTCAGTCTAACAGCGGTTTACCGGGTGGTGCCATCACTGTACGGATACGTGGAGCTGGTTCTATAAGCGCTGGTAACGATCCGTTGTATATTGTGGATGGTGTGCAATTGAACACAAGGAGTGACGCAAATTTCACGTCTTCCAACCCGTTATCGTTTCTTAATCCGGATGATATTGAGTCGATCGACATCCTAAAAGATGCGGCATCTGCTTCTATTTATGGTGCGTCGGCTGCAAATGGAGTGGTGTTGATTACTACTAAAAAAGGAAAAGCGGGTAAAACCAAGGTCACTTTTAATACATATGCAGGTCAGGCAGCTCCTCTAAAAAAGCTCAATGTTCTCAATTCTCAACAATATTACCAGTTGAGAGCGGAGGCATATGCTAATTCAAACTTCGGCTTTTTGCCAACAGACCTTACCATTAAGCAAACCGTTTTAAATGAATTAAGGGTTCCCGGCGCAGGTACTTTAAGTGCTGCAGGTGCTGACTCTGCAATTGCCAATCTTCAAACATACGACTGGCAGGATGCGGCTTTTTGAAATGGGGCCGTACATAATTTTGAGCTGAGCCTGAGTGGTGGTACC
>JANPIA010000161.1:0-2190 GCA_031424735.1 Segetibacter sp. | reverse complement strand
ATATGTTATTTCATCCTCAGTTACCATGATAAGTTTCTGCGTTTTCTGCGAGAAAGTAAAAATTAGTTAGCTAAACAACTATTTTGTGAAGATAGGAATTTTGATTATTACTATTAGTAAAACGATATTAAATAATGTGAGTGCATATAATGTTATGGATTATGTTACTTGCAGGCATTGAAATTGACAATTTGCAGGTGATCTATCACCCCGCAAAAGGTTTGGTTTACCTTTCATTACCATGCTGACATTCTGCAATAAAAAGGCTGCCTCCGGGGGTGGAGGCAGCCTTTGATAATAAAAGAAAAGCACTTATTTTTTAGGTGCTGGTGTGTTGCGCATGTACTGAAGCAGGTAATCTATTTTACCATCTTTATTAAGGCGCCAGGTTTCCTGTAGGTGCACCGAGTCGGTTACATTCTTTTTATCGGTGTGTACTTCGGTACCCCAAACCAACACCCACTCCTCGTTTTTATCGGTACTTTTTAAAGCTGTTACAGCAGCTACGCGGCTTTCAACCTTTGAGTACATTGACCTATATTCCTTGGTTGATCTTAAAGCGCTATCCTTTGATACGGCAACCATTTCAAAGCCCGGCATCATCATAGTTACCGTATCTGCAAATTTGTCCATAGAATTATCAAGTGTATTGTTATCAAAGTCTTTCCACAAGCCTAAAACCATTTGCGAATTTTGATCGCTACTTTTTTCGAATTGCGATGAATAAGTAACAGCATAGGGATACGTTACCGCATCAGAAGAACTCATAGAGTTTCCCATTTTTGTTGAATCGGTGGTGGAGTCAGTTTTATCGCCTGTTGTGCAGGAGAATAATAAACAAGTAATTGAAGCAGACAGCAAAAGTTGTTTCATTGTAATAAGTTTAGGGTAAAATGAAAGAATTCACCTTAAAGCTAAACAATCAAAATGGCTACTGCAATAGGCCATGCTTAACTTACGCCACTGCCTTCATCAACCTTGTCTGTAGTATTTATAAAATGAAGTTTGCCGCTTTTATCTTCAGCCATCAATATCATTCCATTGCTTTCTATACCACGCATTTTGCGGGGAGCAAGGTTGGTAACCACCGTTACCTGTTTGCCAACAATATCTTCAGGTTTAAAATGCAATGCTATACCCGAAACAATGGTGCGGGTTTCAAAACCCAGGTCAATTTGCAGCTTTAAAAGTTTGTCGGCTTTCTCTACTTTTTCTGCAGATACAATGGTTCCTACTTTCAGGTCAATCTTAGCAAAATCATCAAATACAATTTCTGGTTTTACCGGTGGCTTAACGTCTAAGGTTATTGCTGTTGGCTCGCCGGATTTGTTGTTTGCAGTTGCTGTTTCACCTTGTACCGTTGCATCACTTGCTTGTTTGTTTTCTACCACTTGTTTGCTTTTTTCTTTTAGCTTAATTATTTGCTTTTCTATTTCGCTGTCTTCAATCTTTCTAAACAATAATTGCGGCTCACGCAGGCTGTAGCCTACACTTAATAGTTTGGTTTTGCCAGCGTTTTCCCATGCCAACAGTTTGTCAACCACTTTCATTATGTAGCATAAATTTTTGGCTACAACGGGTAAAAACGGGTTGATCAATATTGCAAGGTTTGCTGTTAGTTGCAGGCACACATGCAGGCAATTGTCAATTTTTTGCTGCAATAATACTAACTCATTTTCAAGCCCCGGCTTTGCATCTGCTGACGCCTCGGCCAACTGAGCGGTCAATGCTTTCATCTTTTTATCTAATATCCATGGCTCGCTATCCTGCATGTACTTGTTGCCTTTGCGTGCAAGATCAATCACTTCAAACTGGGCATCACGCAACTTATAATGCTCTATCAAATCCTGAACTTTATTGCGGGTCTTTTCAAACTCAGCCATCATGGTTTCATCAGCAGAAGTTATACAACCTGTATGCAAAACAGGTACTTTGCCCTTACACAATTTGTGCATTAATACAAACGTGCGGTTAACAAAATTTCCAAATATGCTTACTAACTCGCTGTTGTTGGCATCCTGAAAACCCTTCCAGGTAAACTCGCTGTCTTTGGTTTCGGGGCTGATGGTGGTAAGATAATAGCGCAACACATCGGCCATTACAGCTCCGCCGTTCGGTTGTTTGATCCAGTCATTAATGTATTCTTCCATCTCTATACTCCAGCCGCGGCTGGTGCTCATCTTGTCACCC
>JANPIA010000160.1:0-3572 GCA_031424735.1 Segetibacter sp. | reverse complement strand
GGCGTTTTCAGAACACGCTGTAAAAGTTGAGGCAGCTATAGCGATACCAAAAAGGATTGCTTTCATTGTAAGTTTATTTGATTTGATTTAGATTAATGTACAAGCACAAATAGCCGAAGCACTGTAGTAGTGTCGGAATTATACGTTTGGCAATAAATCAAATTAGGAAAACGCCGTAGAGAATATGCAACCGCTTGGGAATATGTGGAGGGGCATTTGAAAGCGGGGTGAAGTAGGGTAATGATGTTGCTTTAAAAATATAAGTAGCAAACGGTGTTACTAATGCGGGAGCCGATATAAGCTGAACATATTTTGCAACGTTGTTTTTCTGTTGGTCAGTTTCAATTTTTATTTGTTTGTGTTCGTCTTTGCAACAGCCTCCTTTTTTTTCGGTCATGCCACACTTACCACACGCATTATCTTTCCCGTCGTGCCATAAACTCCCACCAACAAACTTGTTCATACAATAATGCAAGTGTATAGTTACGCCCATTGTAGCAGAGCTGTAAACAAGCAAAACAAGTATGATAACTATTTTCTTCACTTTGCAAAAGTATGGAATAAGGTTAAGAGGTAAGTGTTAACTGTTTTTAGAGGTAAGTGTAAATCATAATAGCACTCATCGCTATCATTAATGCATCTTCAATGATGGTAACGGTACTCATAGGCAAGTTGAAAACCGCTCCTAAGCAGGCACATTGGATTTTCCTTTTGTTTAATACGCTTTGAAGCACTCCGATTATGCTTATACTCATTACTATAAAAGTTATTGTGTTTGTAAGCAGCGGATTGAAGTTTAATAAGAACGCAACACCCAAACCAAGTTCAATAAAAGCATATAAGTAACCCCAGCCAAGCCACTTCCTAGCAATTATATCATAGGAAGAATAGCTTTCGGCAAAGCCTTTCAGGTTCAGAAATTTGAAGAATGAGAATACTAAAAAGAAACCTGCCATGAAATTTGGCATAAAACTGTGCCATTGGAAATTGCCTCGAACTGCTTCTATCAGCAAAGTAGTTCCTGTGATGTAAGCACCAATTATTAGGATAGGCTTATAGGTGTTTAGCCATGAAGTTGTTTCTTCTGTAGCTGGAGAGTGATGCGTTCCGCCGTCTACTTCTGTTATGGTATAGCCGCCTGCTTTGCTCAATGCATTTTGCAACACATTTGTAGGAATATGCCTTTGCATTGTGATAGTAGCTTGTGGCGCTTTAAGCTTTACTTCTGCTTCTGTAATGTCTCCTAACATGAGCAGTTGACTTTTTGCTTTTGCCACACAGTTGCCGCAGGTCATGCCCGTAATGTTATAGGTATGTGTCATAAATCTATTTCTTTATAACACAAAGCTATCGTGGTAACTGCTGAAGGATGTTACACAATTATGGATAAGATTTACATGATTTTGGGATCGGAAAATTTTTGTTATCGGCTGGGTAACTTCTATCAACATCGTTGTGTCACTCACTTGTACCGCAAATAATGAGGGTGCATTTTTCCTGTGCAATTAGTTATACAGTACAAGAGTGCGACGCAAGGATGAAGCCATGAAATACTATGACTGTAACTAAAGAATTCTTTTACATCTATAATTCCAATACTGATGCACGTATTTCCTTTTCGTTTTCCCCAAAATAGAGACTTTGTTATAAGTAATTGAAAAACATGCCTTTACTCTTAATAGGATTTAAGTAAAGGAAGGATTAAAATCAATTAATCCTTCCTTTGGTGATCCGGTTTGGATTCGAACCAATGACCTACTGCTTAGAAGGCAGTTGCTCTATCCAACTGAGCTACCAGACCGGCAAACGCCTTACGGCTTTTTTTATTGGAGGTGCAAATATAAAGGTTCACCCCTTGAAAAAAGCAAGGTTGCACAAAGTCTTCCATACCCCACATAAAGATTTAATTAAATTTTCTTTCGTTTACCGATGTATTCTTACACGGGTGAAATAATTATCGAAGTTGCACGTTGCTATATTCTGATTTTAGTACATACCACTGAAAATCAGAATATATCCACTTATCCTGCAACTAAAAATTATCTCCTTACTATTTACGAATTACTACAGATGAATAAGGGAAAAGGCATTTGGCCAGGCAAGGATAATTGGGATTTCAAATGGTGGAATTTAATGGTAGGTACCTCGGAGGAGGTTTCGCCAGAAAACAGGTTGGTAAATGCGGTAAGTATCATCACCCTGTCCGCAATTCTCATAATGTTGATGGTTAATCTTAACCTTGAGCTGTGGTATGTCACTACACTTAACCTTGTTTTAGCCGCATTTGTTAGTTTGTGTTATTATTTTTCAAGGTTCGAAAGAAAATACAGGTTTAGCATAGTTTGTTGCGGTGCACTAAGTTACCTAACTCTCATTTTCAATTATCATTTCAATTCGGGCATTAACGGTCCTACACTATTTATTTTCTTTCTAACCTTTCAATTGCTGATTACGGTAACACCCAAAAGCCAGCATCTTTTATGGGCTTCGCTGCATATAGCGGTTGCATTAGCCCTGGTGTATTTTGAGAACAAATTTTCCGACTGGGCACCTCTATCTTACCGTAACACAGGCGAACGCA
The DNA here is from genome assembly GCA_031424735.1 of Segetibacter sp. Lineage (GTDB taxonomy): Bacteria > Bacteroidota > Bacteroidia > Chitinophagales > Chitinophagaceae > Segetibacter. The sequence continues at coordinate 991 of JANPIA010000160.1, read as the reverse complement.
ATTTTGATATTGTTTCAACTTACATAATTGTGCTGATTTTTATATACTTCATCACATCGTACCTGCGGGATAGTTATCGTAAAGAGAAAAAGTTAGCTGAGGATTGCCTGCACGCTATTGAAGAACAAAACCGGAAGTTGGAAAATCTATCGTTAGAAAAAGATAAATTGTTTTCTATAATATCGCATGATATGCGGAGCCCGCTTAGCACCATCCAGGGATACCTTGAGCTTATTACACACAGCCCCAATGGCGATGAAGAAGCGGATGTAAAAAAGGAGTTGTTGAACCTGACAAAACAAACATCAGACATGTTGTTGAATATGCTTACGTGGTATAAAACGCAAATTGATGGTGTTGAAGTTGTCAAAGTTCCGGTAAATCTCAACCAGGTTATTGGCAGAGTATTGGAAGTTCAGTCGTCCATTGCAACCAATAAATCAATAAAAATTAGCATCACTGTATTACATGCAGCCATGGCTTATACCGATGAAAACATGGTGCAGGTTATTATTCGCAATCTGGTTAACAATGCAATTAAATTTACCCCCGCTAACGGACATATTGAAATTGAACTGTCGAAAACCACCGACGGAAAATGCATTATTTCAATCAGGGATAATGGCATTGGCATGTCGTTAAAAAAGCAGGCTCAGGTTTTCAAACTCGCTACCGGCGCAACTTATGGCACTAACCGAGAGAAGGGGCTGGGTATTGGTCTTGCGCTGTGCAAGGAATATATTGACAAACTGGATGGTTCAATTAATTTTATTTCAACCGAGAATAATGGGACGGAATTTATCGTCACACTTCCCGAATATAAGGTTGCCCATATGTTGGAATTGCCCGTTATGGCATAAAAAAACCGGGAAGTCCCGGTTAATTTATTTTGTTTCTTATCTTTCTTTTTACTTCGTCCGCACAATGTTCTATAAACGTTTCAGCAATGATATCCATTTGGGTAAAATCAATCGGTTTTGTAAGAAAACCG
>JANPIA010000159.1:0-1638 GCA_031424735.1 Segetibacter sp. | reverse complement strand
GATTAATTGCAGCCTACAAAAACACGACAAACACAAAGCTTAAAGCAAACATACTTACTACCCTGGCCCGCTTGTACAAAAAGGAAGCCCCGTACGAGGCGCAAACCTGGTGGAGTACAAGACCCGATGGCCATGGTCCATACTACAATGCAGTGGAGTGGGAAGCTTCTGCGGCCATTAAAAAAGTGCTTACCGACGAATGGAAATCAAGACAGGATGAAAAGCAATATTTTGCTGATTTGAATGCAAAGTATCAAATGGGCATAAACGAGTTTGGCGGAAACGAAGTTCTTGCGGCTAAGGAAGAACCAAAAATTGATTTGGAAAAAATCAGGAACAAAAAGGGACAAATTGGTGAATCGTCCATTGAAGATGTGATGTTAGCCATGGCGAAAATTGTTGGAGATGCAAGCCTTGGCAAAACATTGTTCACCAGCCAGGGCTGCATAGCTTGTCACAGTATAAATAAAGGCGAGACTTTAAAAGGTCCTTTTATGGGCCAGATAGGTTCCATAATGAATCGTGAACAAATTGCAGAGTCTATTCTTAAACCCAATGCCTCCATCTCCCAGGGTTTTGCTTCGGTGTTAATTACTGCTAAGGGAAATAAAAGTTATATGGGTTTTGTGACTGCTGAAACTGCAGATAAGGTTACCATGCGTGATATTGGCGGCAACGTTAGTACGGTTAAAACAGCAGATATTATTAGTCGTAAAGAAATGGAAACTTCAATGATGCCAGCCGGTCTTGCCAACGCCTTATCGTACCAGGAATTTGCATCGCTGATCACATATTTAGCTGAGCAAAAAAAATAGGAGTGAAGTGTGCCGTAAAATGGCAGACGACCGACATGAATTGCTCACGTCCTACGATTGAATGCCGCAAAAATGGAGATATGAGTTTCAAGTTCCTCTCCTTGTCTCATTTATGTGAAGACCTGCCCTGGCCCGGTTAAACGAAACACCAACAAAGGCGAAACATAGTGCAAAACACAGCGACGGATTATTTGGCAGGGGCATGTCTTGCAACGTAGAGCTGCTAACAACTCTCACAACCCACTTATTAAATTCCTTGAGCAACATTACTTTTTTTAAACCCTAATTGCACAAGCCAAGAATTGTACACTTCCTAACTTTACCCAAAATCAAATTAACATGAAAGCATTTTTAGGAATGGGATTGTTAGGCTCCAATTTCGTAAAAGCAATGTTGCAAAAAGGCGATGAAGTGCAGGTATGGAACCGTACCGCCTCGAAAGCCAAAGCATTGGAAGCCCATGGAGCAAAGGCTTTTGAAAATATAGAAGAGGCTGTGGCTGGTGCCAGCATTGTTCATGTAACGCTTAAAGACGATGCTACTGTGGATGAAGTATTACAGGCAGCAAGTGGCCGTTTTATGGAAGGAGCTATAATTGTAGACCATACCACCACCTCGGCCAAAGGTGCCATTAAACGTACCGAAGAATGGAAGAGCAAAGGCTTTACCTACCTGCATGCACCGGTTTTTATGGGTCCGCAAAACGCTCTTGAAAGCACCGGTTTTATATTGGCATCCGGCGATCAGCCGACCATTGCTAAACTGGAAAGTGAGTTATCGAAGATGACAGGTAAGTTCATAAATTTCGGACCAACAGAAGGTA
>JANPIA010000158.1:0-3295 GCA_031424735.1 Segetibacter sp. | reverse complement strand
AAAAACATAACTGGCACTTGCAATTGCTCTCCAGGGTGTTAGCAAAGTATATTGGCGATCGCCAGGGTTGCCGCTGTTTAATGCATCACTGGATTCACTTCGCTTGCCTGCATAGCCTTCTGTATCTACATTTAGCGAGGCTCTGATCTGGTCTTTAAACGATAAAATGGATGGAGTGTGCAATGCAAAGCCTACCCGAAAATATTCCTGTGGCTTATAGATCAAACCCATTTTTACATTCGCACCTACCGCACTGCTATTTGTTTTTTCTTTGAATTCGAAAAAATTAAAGTCGTTGTTTGTGTTGGTGGTGGCATCGGTTTCTTTATAGGTAAGATCGCGGTTATAATTAATAACGGGTATGTTTAAACTCGCACCGAGAAAAAGTTTATCGGCCATGTTTGTTGCCAGGGCGAGCGATATTTCGTGAAAACCACCGGTGGTGGTCACACTGTTTTCCTGTATAACACCTGTGGATATAGGTACTAAACTTTGGTAGCCGATAAATGATCCATTGGCTGCTGTTTCCTTATCTATAAGATACGTGCGGAAAGCAAGCGACGAACCGAAAATATAATTGCTTAATGCAGCGTTAGTATCAGCCCGGTCGCGTACCAGTTCTTCAAGGTATTGCTCGGTAAATGAGCTTACGTTGTTTCTGCCTTTGTACGAAATTTTGTTATTGAAATTTGCAAGCTGGTTTACCGAAATTGAAAAGGCAGAACTACTCCATTTGCTGCCTTTACGGCTGGGTATACCAAATATAAAACCAGTTGCTCCGTAGTTTATATTGCTTTTTTTGCTGCTGGATAGATCGCCGCGAAAATCAAATTTGTTGTTGTTGAAATGTAAACCGGGTGTTATTACGAATTCCGAAGTTCTAAACAGCCCTATGCCTGCCGGGTTTACATTGTTGGCAGTAATGTCTCCTCCCAAACTTCCCATAACACCACCTGTAGCCATGTTACGTGCCGTGCCATTTTGGGTGAACCATCCATATCGCAAGGCATCGTCGGGTGTTTGAGCAAAGGCAAGGATTGATGCGCAAAGTGCGCATAGAGAAAGTATATATTTTTTCATACAATCTTTTTTTAAAGGGTATAAGTTTCCGGTAAAGATGACCGGGTTAATTAGATCATCTTCATTTATTGAGTTTGCGAAACTAAATGCTTAACGTGGCGGGCGGCTGCTGCTACTACTGCTTCCTGAGCTATTGTAGCCACCGCTTTTGCCACCGGCGCTACTGCTGGTAGTGGTACCTGCATCAATCGTTCTAACAGGCCTGTCCCAACTGGTCGACTGGGTTGAAGAGCTGTTGTTGTTATTGTTGTTTGATGAAGAAAACACTGTTTTTAATAAATTACCGAACGACGTGTTTTGATTACCCGTTCCCTTAAAAGAACTGTTGGAATAATTACGGTTATTATAGCGATTATTTTGGTAGGTGGTAAGATTGGCTTTACCCGTATTGCCTGTATAAACTTTTGGACTGCGGTAATAAACTATCGGGTAGTAAGGCGAATAAGAACCGCCGTAGCCAAAATAATTGGTACGATAAGGGTTAAAGCGGTACCTATTATATCCGTAACCATAGTTGCCATATCCAAAATCATTATTGCTGTAACTGCAATAGCAATGATCGTAGCGGCTGTCGTTCCAATAACCGTAATCATCAATAACCGACCAGCGGTTACGGTTTTGGATCTTCATTCTTAAATACCTGTCGTCCTGGCTCGATACGTACTCATCGTAACGGTCAGCTTTCTCGGTGTTTTTAGTAGTCTCTCTTTCTGCAGTTAATTCACGTGCAGGAGAATAATAAACATCATCCGGAGTTTGACCTGCTTTGTAAGTGGAGCAACCCGTAAAGAGTGCAGCAGAGAATGCAAGAAGTAAAAGTTTGTGTTTCATAACGACAGGTTTGAGGTGTTATTAATATTGAAGTTACTACTTTTGCGATGCTTGTAAACATCGCTTTTCTGTCGACAAACATTTTGCCAAAAGTTAACAGTTTAAAAGTTTTTTGTTAAATAAAGCACAAGCTTCATCCACAATAAATTAAATGAATAAAGAGATCACTCCCCGCGAACAGGATTACTCAAAATGGTATAATGATCTAGTTATTAAAGCCGGGCTGGCCGACTATAGCGCCGTAAGAGGCTGCATGGTTATTAAACCTTACGGGTATGCTTTATGGGAAAACATGCAGGCGGTGCTCGATAAAATGTTTAAAGATACCGGACATCAGAATGCATACTTCCCGTTATTTGTTCCGAAAAGTTTGTTTGAAAAAGAGGAGCAAAATGCTGAAGGGTTTGCAAAGGAATGTGCAGTAGTTACACACTATCGTTTAAAGCTGAACCCTGAAAAAAAAGGTGCACTGATGGTTGACCCTGATAGCAAGCTGGAAGAAGAATTAATTGTGCGTCCTACAAGTGAAGCCATTATATGGAGCACTTACAAAAACTGGATTCAGTCTTACCGCGATCTCCCATTACTTATAAATCAATGGGCGAATGTGGTGCGGTGGGAAATGCGTACCCGTTTGTTTTTACGTACAGCGGAATTTTTATGGCAGGAGGGCCATACGGCACACGCAACAGCAGAAGAAGCTGTAGCGGAAACAAAACAAATGCTGGAAGTTTATGCAGAATTCGCTGAACAATGGATGGCAATGCCGGTGGTAAAAGGAGTGAAGAGTTTGAACGAACGTTTTGCCGGGGCAATTGATACCTATTGTATTGAAGCGCTAATGCAGGATGGGAAAGCGTTACAGGCGGGTACTTCTCATTTTCTTGGTCAGAACTTTGCGAGGGCATTTGATGTAAAATTTAGCGATAAGCAAAACAAGCTGGATTATGTGTGGGCAACAAGTTGGGGAGTTAGTACCCGATTGATTGGTGCTTTGGTGATGGCGCACAGCGATGATGACGGTTTAGTGCTTCCACCTAAATTAGCGCCTATACAAGTTGTAATTGTACCGATCTATAAAGGAGATGAGCAGAAAAAATTGATTGATAAAAAAGTGCATGCATTTGTAAAGGAATTAAAAGCTGCCGGCATAAAAGTGAAGTACGATGATAACGATAACAACCGCCCCGGATGGAAGTTTGCCGAGTATGAAATGAAAGGTGTACCAGTAAGGATAGGCATTGGCGGAAGGGATATAGAGAACAATGCCGTGGAAGTTGCGCGCAGGGATACAAGAGAAAAAATGAGTATGCCAATGGAAGGGCTCGCTGTAAATATTGTCAAGCTGCTTAATGCCATACAGGAGGCTATCTACAATAAAGCA
>JANPIA010000157.1:0-3173 GCA_031424735.1 Segetibacter sp. | reverse complement strand
CGATTTCAGGTATAGAAATAATCCAACTGAACAAGCAGTAAACTTAGCTAATTCGGGATTGAATAAACTGGAGATCAAGACTACTACCATGGGTAAATATTATAACAACTCCTGGTTACATTTTGAACCATTCGCTTCGTTTGACGAGGATACCGTGTATGTAAAAAACATCAGGCTACGTGTTACCAAATCAACCACTGATAGTTTTCAGTTGTTCCTGGTAAAAATGTCAAATGGCGATAGCAAAGCAACTGCCGGCAAGCTGGCTTCCCGGATCAATTTCAACATAGTGCAAAGAGATTCTGTGTTGTTATTGGAGAAAGGAATTGCCATTACCAAAGAAGATAAGTTTCGCAACCAACAGGTTATTGTTACAGTAGCAGTACCGGTAGGTAAAAGAATTTATATAAACGATAATGTGGGCTGGGGCGAAGATGTTCATATAAGCATGGGCCGCGATAATGATTATTGGGATTGGGAGAACAACATAGAAACACAGTCGTACAACTGGAGGCACAATGTTGAATATGTTATGACAACTAAAGGACTGGAAAGGGTAGATAAAAAATCAGATGACGATAACAACGATGAATCGAATGGAGGTGATGATGTGATCAATGATTTTAAAAAGAGTAAAGAGGAATTGAAAAGAGATATTGAGAGACAACAAAAAGAGTTGGACGAGAAAAGAAGAGAACTTGAAAAATCAGTTGACAGTACGTTAAAACCACGTGACAGTTCCTACAGGTTTAAACAGCAAGCCACCACCATTAAGGTTAAGGCAAGCGTAAAACCAGAACAGGCCGTTGAAACAAACGAACTGGTTATTAATCCTATGACAATGCCATTATCAAGGCTTAATTGGTAAAACTCGGTTGAAGTTGGGAATAAAAGGGCTCCGCTGCATTTATTGAGTGGAGCCCTTCCTTTTTATACAAACAGTTGTTTAATGTAGATGTGAAAATGTTGAGCAGCAATTAAAAGCTGGAATCATCAGCACTTGGTCCGTACGTTTTAGGTAACGGAATGTTTAGCAAGCGCAGAAATACACCTAACTGTGCCCGGTGGTGAATAGTTTGGGCTAATGCGTGACGGATCAATTCATACTTTGTCATGGTCATCAAAATGGTTTCGCCATGGCGCAATGTCCATGAAGGCCAAAGATCTTCTTCAGATGCATTCTCTAATGCTGCCTTTCCTGCCTGGACCGATTTATTAAAAAGCTCCAATAATTCCCCTCTCGTATTAATTACCGTCAACTCGTAAGGCGAGCTGGCAAAGTCCAATTCGCTGCTGTTAAAGCCCATGGCAACCCAGCCTGGCAATTCTGCAATATGCGTAGTTAATTGCTGCATGGTCATGCTTTTTTCATGCGGCTTATAACTAAACTGGTCATCAGGGGCTCTTTCGAGCATTTGTTGTGTAATGGCAGTTTCCTGTTCAAATTCTTTTAATAACAAAGGTATGATTTGCATAAATTTTTTTAGAAATATACAAACAAAGTGGGTAGCGAATTTGTGGGTGGATTTGGCCTTAGAAAAGAAATACGAAGACCGATTAGAAACTGCGAACTGCATACTCCTCGTAAAGGAGTTGTATTTGGACTTTGAGGGAACCATGCAAACAACAAACTATCTACCCAAGTTTCACAACTATACTTCAAGGGAGGCCGTACAAGTTCAATTGAAGGTTAGTGCTCCTCACTTGATGAGGTGACTATTGTTCGCTGAGGTTTTACAAGAGCTTGTTCAAAACCGCCTCACTCGTTCTGTCTAAATAGCTCCAATAAATATTGTTATCAATAACATTTTCTGCAATAGCAACATTACCCACAAGTGCCTTTTTACCATTCATAAACAATTCAAACATTGCCGAGTTAATTAATGTCAATTTGCTTAATGATGCTTCTGGACTAAGTACTAAATTGTAAGTTTTAAATTCTGCTCTGACGGTGGGATAAAGTATTCCATCAATTCCGTATTTATCAAATAGCAATTCACTTATATAAGCAGACACTGCGTAGTCGTAGTGACTCCTTATGTCCTTTAAAGCAAAATAATAGCTAATAAATTTTAAAGCTTTTTTATAAATTTTCTTCTGTTCCTCGTTGAACTCGTTTATTATTTCACTAAACTTTATTGAATGAAATCCAATTTCCTCATTATACAAAATCGCATTCCTAAAAAAAGGAAATATAGCTACGTTTAAAGTATCATTGGTAATCCATTGTCCAGAAGTAAATACTTGTCTTTTTTTAATTCTCTTATTTTGGCGGAATTCCTTGTTTGTCTCAAAAACATTGACCACTCTAATGTCACTAATGTATTTTGATGCTAAAGATGCATAGAATTTAGAAGAATTGGGAAAGTTCGCTCTACCAAACTCATTGATATTCCAGTGGTCACGTCGAAAAGAGATTTCTTCTTCTGAATAAAATACTTCACCATTATAATTATTACGAAGTCTTTCAAGTGGAACATGTTTTACAATACTGACTATAGGAATTGCTGTAACATTTAATAACTGGTTGATCAAAACTTCAAGTTTTGAGATGTCTTTTTGACTGTGGGCTAATTGGATGTCTCTAAGAAGGAAGTCGATCATAAATTAAAGCTATTGCACAAGCATTGCCTTTGGCAATATATTTAATAAGGTGAGCTGCCCTCGTTGCAGCGGACAATTATCATTCAAAGGTTAAAAACTTATTCGAATGTTTAATACGTTCCTTCCATGCTGGTAAATTAAGGGATAATGCTCACGGCAATATGAAGGTTTTGAGTGAGGCTATTTGGAAGCAGTTTTACAGGCTATTTTTGCTTTTTAACAACCATATTCACTTCTGTCAATACCAAAAAAAATGGATAGCTAGATTAATCCATTAACTAGGCGGAATAACTCTTTTTTTCATCAAAACACAAAACAGTAATTAAATGACAATGGTAAGGTTTGAAGAAAGAAAATAAGTGGCGTATTTTCACCACAAATTATTTGATATGAAAATTTTTGTTGCCGGTTTGCCTTACGACCTTGATGATGCAGAACTAATTGAGATTTTTGAAAAATTTGGCACCATTACTTCGGCAAAAGTTGCAATGGATAAAGAAACCGGCAAGAGCAAGGGATTCGCTTTTGTTGACATGCCTAATAGAGAAGAGGCATTGGAAGCGATTGAT
>JANPIA010000156.1:0-3706 GCA_031424735.1 Segetibacter sp. | reverse complement strand
CGTGAGCACCACGACGGCCATCGAGGGCCGCAGCGCCCGCAGCCGCGGGATGGCAGAGATGCCGTCGCCGTCGGGGAGCTCGCACACGATCAGTGCTGCGGCTCGTACGAGAAAAAGTTCGCATTGATTTATACACATAATAAAACATATAAATGATTGCGGTTACGCCAACATAGTACAGCCAACCCAGGTAAGGCATTTCACTAAGTTTATACGCAGAAATCTCCATAAAAAGGAGCACAAACATTGCACAATAAACATGCAATGCATATACCCCATGATCCGTATAATAAAACTGTTTTCGGCGTACGTACATTAACTGCAACAGTAAAGCAAAAAGTGGAAGAGATACAAAAAGTATCTGTGGAAAACGCTGAATAAATTTATTGGCTAAATCAACAAAAAAACGATTAAAATCTGTTCCATACCGTCCTTTTAACTCTATAATCTTTCGGTTATACTTTCTATAAAACCAACCATCGCGTTTATTTTTGGGCAATTTAATTTGAGCAGAATCATATGCTGCTATAGATGTATAACTATTCCCTAATTTTTCAATGCCGCTTCGGCGATACTCCAACCTGTCAAGATTTAAAGAATCTGTTTTTAACCGGTTCAAATCTGAGTTGAGCAAAGATGTACGCGCTTCAATAGCTTTTTTTTCAGCCTCGGTTATTTGTTTACCGGTAAGGCGCAACTCTAGCATATTTTTTTCACTCTCAATTTCCTTTTTTGCGGAAGCTAAATTTTTAGGAGAGGAAGAATTTCTTATCATGTCTTCCTGCTTAACAAACGCAAAGAAAAAAAGAAAAAAGACAGCAGAAGTAAAAAGGTATAGCCTTATGGGATTTACATAACGCATTCTCCTGCCGAGCAAATACTGTCTTGAAAGAAAACCGGGCCTGGTTAAGAGATAGCGGGCAGTTACAAAAAATTGCCCGTCAAAATGGGTAATGTCGTTGAAAAAATGCGTAACAAAGTGCCAGAAGGTTTCTCGGGTTTCTACATTTTCCTGCCCGCATATATGGCAGAACCTTCCATAAACGATTGCGCTGCAGTTTAAACAATTATTTTCCTTACGTTGATGCCGTTTAGACACTTGTTAATATTTGAATAAAAATACGCCCAAAATTTATTGAGCTCAGATGGTTATATAAGTATGTTTTTTCGTTAACAGATATGCATCTATTTTTGACGGTTACAACAACGTCCAATGAAAAAAACAGTTTTCCTTGCTTCTCTCCTCGCGGCTTTCATACATACAAATGCCCAGTTTTATTACACCGATATCATCAGCAACCAACTCACTAACCAACAATATAATTTAATTAAAGAGGGAAAGCTTAAAAAAATAGCTGCCACCAGTTACGAAGGCAACCAGGTAAGCACAGATTTTGTTTTGGAGCAAACAGTAAGCAACAACTTTCAGCAGATTATCACCCGTTCTGCCTCGGCGGGAAATGCTGAATCTTTTTTTATAAGTCATTATGGCAACAACAGCGTAATGCGTACGACTGACAGCAGCGCAAATGCCATAAACACCGTGCTATATGCCTATGATTTACAAGGTAGGCTCGAAAAGACCAGTTCTGTAAATAAAGACTTTGATGGCACTTTCATTAATTCGGAAGATCATCTTTGGAGGTACAATAGCAAGGGTATACCCGAGGGTATGCTCAAGATCAAAAACAATTTAGATACAACCATGGTTACCTTTAAGTACGATGAAACCGGCAATGTTGCAGAAGAAATATGGAAAAAAAATAACCGCGTTGTTGAAAACTACTATTATTATTACAACCCAAAAAACCTGCTGACCGACATTGTGCGTTTTAGTCGCAAGGCGAAGCAAATGCTGCCCGATTATATTTTTGAATACGATACAAAAGGCAGGATCAGCCAAATGACCCAAGCCCAGACAAACCGCGCCAATTACCTTATTTGGCGATACACTTATAACACCAATGGTTTAAAAGAAAAAGAAGTGGTATTTAATAAACGAAAGGAATACCTGGGTAAAATTGAATACAGCTACCAATAAGTGTATGCCGGGTGCTTAGACCCATGCCGCTGAAAATGGTTTTAAACTTATAATTGCAGCTTGAACCTAAATATCCACTATGGCATAATTTCTGTTGACAGTCGGATGTTAATATACCCTTCTCTATGAAACCCTTATACAAATACATCCTCACCCTGGTTTTGATTCTTTTTTGTTCGGTGTTGTACGCGCAAAGGGGGCTAAATGTGCAGAACCGTATCAATTCCAACGTGCAAACACGTATTCATGGCAAGGTGGTGAACAAGGCTACCAACAAAACAGTAGCAGCCGCCCAAAAAGCCACGGCAAAAGCAACCAATGCTGCACAATCAGCTGCCTATAGAACAACACAAAAAACCGCTACCTCCCAAAAAATAAAAGCAGATAAACCTGGCAGAATGAATGAAATTAAAACTGCCAATGTAAAGCCGAAAAAGAATTGAATGTTCGGTTCTTAACATTTTTCCCTTCTCAGCAATTCTATCAGGCAATATCCGCTTTCTATGATAAAAGTTCGCCCACTTACTCTGGGTTATAAACTGTGTTGCTGGCAATCTACTGCCTAAAGCAGGATTAGCCCCCAATAATAAAAGTTCATCTACCCGCTTTATCCTTTGCCGAGTTTACTGCTTACTAAAGTGTGATTTTAGGGGGATGTAGAAAGATGGATATAAAGGAACAGACACAAAAATTAGAATCACCGGGAGGACCTCAGGCAATGCCCTATGGCGCGAAAAAAAGTATGCTTACTTCAAGTGTGTTTTCAGCACCTTCCATTTGCCAGTTAATGCTAACAGTTTAAGCTGGGTTTCCTTTACCGCTGTAATTGCCTGGGTTGTTGGTGGCATATCATTTTCCTGTAACACATCTAATAACGATGCGAAGGCCGACTCCACCCGGTTCAGGCTTTCAATATTGCTACCGCGTGATGCGTTGATCATTGCGGACAACTGTTCGTCCAGCAATTTTAAAGAAGCCAGTTCATCGCTGTTTGCCGCAGACATTTTTTGCTTAAGTTTTTTCTGTGCTGATTCAATTTCTGTAACCAATTGCATCGCTGCTATCCTGCCTTTATAAACCGTTGCAGAAAGATCGTGCTGAAGCTGAATATCTTTTAAATTTGTTTTTACACGAGGGTCTAACTTTATAACAAGCTGTTGTGAATACATCTTTTCATCAACAAATAATTTGATGGTATAAACGCCCGGCATTATCCACGGGGATGTTGTATTGGGTGCAGTGTTTTTATACACGGCGGCAATAGGAAACGAAGCGGGAACATCTAGAGGCGCATACCGCATATCCCACAAAAAACGGTGGGAGCCTGCAGCGCCGGAAAGCATTTGCTGTGGACGTATCCAGTACAATGGAATGTTCACTTCGGGAACGTTATAGGGTGAATCGTTGCTACTGAATTTACGCACCAACTTACCGCCTGCATCCAAAATTTCAATGGCAATATTCTTAGCGTCTTCTTTTAAATAATAATCGATCATAGCGCCATCCGGGGGATTTTGGCCGGCAGGCTCTTCCTGCGGCAAGGGAGTGTCTGAGTTCTTATTCCAAATTATTCTATAGGCTGGCTGGGGTTTGTATAGTATGGATGTATTTAACATTGAACTGTTCAGTTGCCTGAGCGGGCTGATGTTATCCAATATCCAAAAA
>JANPIA010000155.1:0-8392 GCA_031424735.1 Segetibacter sp. | reverse complement strand
CAATTTTCTAACGCACTTTCATCGTTGAAAGGAAGAAAGATAACGTTGCCTGTTTCGTTAACAGGCGCAACAATTTTTGGGTTATCGGTTGCTGCCACTGCCAATGAAGTTCGCCCATGAAAAGCCTTGCTAAACGCGATGATCTTTTTTTTGCCGTTGTGAAAAGAAGCAAGCTTCAGTGCGTTCTCGTTTGCCTCAGCACCGCTGTTGCAAAGGAAGAGCTGATAATCTTGTTTGCCACTCACTTCGCCAAGTTTATCGGCAAGTTCTTTTTGTAGGGGAATAATTATGCTGTTGCTATAAAAAGCTATCTGCTGCAGTTGATCTTCTATTCGCTTTACCCAATGCGGGTTTGTATGTCCAATACTAATTACGGCATGTCCGCCATACATATCTAAATACTGCGTGCCTTTATCATCCCAAACATAAGAGCCAAGGGCTTTTACGACACTGATGTCATTTAGTGGGTAAACGTCGAAAAGTTTCATGTTATAGGTTTTTGCCGTTAAGGCACTACGACGAAAAGAAACGCAAACTCCTTACAGCCCCTTTGTGCCTTCGTGGTTAAAAATAATTCGCTTTTAAGTTCAAGCCGGAAGTCTCATCCAATCCAAACATCAAATTCATATTCTGCACTGCCTGGCCACTTGCCCCTTTCAATAGGTTGTCGATCACCGAATGAACCACCAGTTGATTATCGACCTTCTCCAATTGAATGAAAGCCTTATTTGTATTAACGACCTGCTTTAAAAAAATGGGTGCTTCGCTTACGTGTGTGAAAGAATGCCCGTTGAAAAAATCTTTATACAAATCATTTAATTTTTCCAAAGACTGCTCACATTGGAGCTGGGAGCTAACGAAAATTCCCCGCGTAAAATCTCCTCTCCAGGGCACAAAATTCAGACCTCTCATGGGTGAAGGGGAGTTAAGAAAAGACGGTTGTAATTGTTGAAGGGATTGATTAATCTCACCAACGTGCTGGTGCGTTAAAGTTTTATATGCCTGGATATTATTTGCCCTCCAGCTAAAATGCGAAGTAGCACTTAAACCCTGCCCCGCACCGGTGCTGCCTGTAATGCCGGTTGTATAAACATTACCCAATAAACCTGCTTTGGCAAGCGGCAATAGACCGAGTTGAATTGCAGTTGCAAAACAACCCGGGTTGGCAATGTTATTGGCTTTTACAATTTCAGACTTGTTCAATTCAGGTAAACCATACACGAAGGTTTTGTTACCAAAAACTGCGTTTTGTTGTAACCTGAAGTCGTTTGATAAATCAATGATCTTTATACGATCATTAATAGGATTAGCCTCGAGAAAATTTGTTGCATCGCCATGACCGAGACACAGGAAAAGAACATCGATAGTCTGGTCTAATTTAGACGAAAACTGTAAATCCGTTTCGCCTATCAGGTCGGCATGTACGGTATACAGCGACTTACCAGCATTGCTTTTACTGTGAATGAATTGTAAATCTACTCCGTGATGATTTAATAGTAGTCTGATCAATTCGCCCCCGGTATAACCTGCGCCGCCAACAATGCCAGCTTTAATATTAGGGGATACGTTAGGCGAAGCCAGGCTATTATTTTTTGAAGATGAAGTTGTCAATGCTATAAATTAAAAGGGTTTCAGTTGGTCATTACAGGCAAGCTTTAGCCGCATTATTGACTCCCTTTGTGGCGGGGGGCATTCACCTGGTGCCATATCATGGTTTGGTTACCAAATATTTTTGAGAAACCACGCACGTCTTGCCCAGTCCAGCCATTATTCATTTCGCCATATTTACCAAACGCGCTGTTCATTAAATCATACTTCGAATCAACACCTATCACCTGGAAATGCAGGGGCATCAATTTTACAAAAACGTCCCCGGTTACATTTTTTTGGGTATTCTTAATGAACGCTTCCATATCCCGCATTACCGGGTCAAGAATTTGGCCTTCGTGCAGCCAGTTACCATAAAACTGTGCTATCTGGTCTTTCCAGCTTAGCTGCCACTTAGTTAAAACATGTTTCTCCAATGCATGATGCGCTTTTATGATCACCATTGGCGCAGCCGCTTCAAAACCAACCCTACCTTTTATGCCAATGATGGTATCGCCAATATGAATATCCCTGCCAATACCATAGGGGCCGGCAAGCTCCTGCAGGTATTGAATTACTTTTACCGGCGTTTCGTATTCCAAATCGTTCACCGCAGTAAGTTCGCCTTTTTTAAAAGTGAGCTTAATTTCTTCACTACCTGTTTGCGTTACCTGCGTTGGCCAGGCTTCTTCCGGCAACATGCCGTTTGAGTGTAAAGTTTCTTTACCACCCACGCTTGTACCCCACAAACCTTTATTGATGGAGTATAAAGATTTGTCAAAATTCATATCAACATCCAGGTTCTTTAAATAAGTTATTTCTTCTTCGCGGCTCAGTTTCATATCGCGAATAGGTGTAAGAATTTCAATGCCGGGGATCATAATGTTGAATATCATGTCGAACCGAACCTGGTCGTTACCAGCACCGGTACTGCCGTGGGCAACGGCATCCGCATTTAATTCCTCCACATGGTCGGATATGTGAAGCGCTTGTATAAGGCGTTCGGCACTTACGCTTAAAGGGTAAGTGTTGTTTTTTAAAACATTGCCGTAAATAAGGTATTTAATGATGGTATCGTAATAGCTTTCTTCGGCGTCTACGCTCTTGTGCGATTTCACGCCTAATTTATAAGCATGGTGTTCAATTTCCTTTAAATCTTCTTTAGTAAAGCCTCCTGTGTTTACTATTATGCTGTGCACTTCGTACCCTTTTTCTTCGGTGAAGTATTTTACGCAGAACGAAGTATCCAAACCGCCGCTAAAGCCAAGCACTATTTTAGAACCGGGACCGAGCGCAGCAGGTATATCAGGATTGTGTTGAGATGTTGGTTGCATTTCAATGTGAGGTTAATTGCAGTGATGTAAAAATCTTATAAGTTGAAAAAGTATTGAAGCAGGCTTTTTTGCTTACCGGCAGACGAAACATTCTTCTTGCGAAGCAGCTTCAATAAACGGCTTTGTTTTACCTTCATAAAGCGCTCGTATAATTTGGAGTTTGTTTTGAAATCGGCCGCGGTTTCTTCCGGCTCATAATGATCTCCCGGATCGTAGAGCATTGCGGTGCACATGCAATTTTTACGTTCCTTGCTCATTAAGATATCGTAGTTAACACACGCTTTGCAGCCTTTCCAAAACTCTTCGTCATCAGTAAGTTCGGAGTAGGTAACGGGTTCGTAGCCCAGCTCGCTATTAATTTTCATTACAGCTAAACCGGTGGTTAATCCAAATATTTTTGCTTTCGGATATTTTTCCCTGGAAAGATCGAATATCCTTTTCTTGATTTGCTTGGCAACACCACTTTTTCTAAAGGCAGGCGATACAATTAAGCCGCTATTGGCCACAAACTCATCGTGCCCCCACGCTTCTATGTAGCAAAAGCCAACCCAGGTGCCATCAGGCATATGCGCAATCACGGCTTTGCCTTCCTGCATTTTGGCCGAAACATATTCGGGACTTCGTTTAGCAATGCCTGTTCCTCTTGCCAAAGCCGAAGATTCCATTTCGTTGGTAATGGTTGTGGCATAATGAACATCATCGCCGTTAGCCACCCTGATTATAATTTGCTGATCCACGTAAATAAAATTAATGAGATTGATAAAAGAATATCGTGCCAAACAGGTACACTACCCCTGTGGTGGAACTATTGGGTTCCGTGTAGATCAGATACGTGGTCGTCGGATAAGAAATATGAAGTTATCTGAACCCAATGTGTTTACAGCGCCCATCAGGGAAGGATGGCAGGCGGACAAGTGCGTATGGGTGATAAAATTTTTCAACTATTGTAAAATCAAATGGTGAAAAAACGTTTGAATGGGTAAAAGTATAATAGTTTGAAATTATACACTGTTATTTTTTGATAAAGTTTTGTTTAAGGGATTTAGGCATCCAGCGCCATTCGTTTGACCGCGGGAAACTTAATGACAATGTACGATTCACCCTATACCGGGCAATGCTCATGATAGTTTTCTAAATCGATCGCAGAACGTTCAATCGAATAACCTGCATAATGTTGCAATACCTCATCTATAACAGCATCCACTTCTTCCATTGTTTTTAGGGTTACCAGCCTGCCCCTGTACTGTTTTATATCGGGCAATCCTTTTAAATAATTAGCATAGTGACGGCGCATTTCGTTAATGCCAACAACTGTTCCCTTCCACTCAACCGAGCGGCGTAAATGTTTTTTACTTACTTTAATTCTTTCTTCAAGTGTTGGCGGCTCCATTACTTGGCCTGTCGCAACATAATGTTTTATCTCCCTGAAAATCCATGGATAGCCTATAGCAGCCCTGCCTATCATAATACCATCAACGCCATAACGGTTCTTATATTCAAGAGCCTTTTGGGGGCTATCAATATCGCCATTGCCAAATATCGGTATCGTAATCCTTGGGTTGTTTTTTACTTTGGCAATCAAACGCCAATCAGCTTCACCCTTATACATTTGGCAACGGGTGCGCCCATGAATTGCCAGGGCTTTAATACCGGTATCCTGCAAACGCTCGGCTACTTCTTCAATATTTTTGGTTTGATCGTCCCAACCCAAACGGGTTTTAACAGTAACTGGCAGCCTGGTAGATTTTACCACTGCCTCGGTTAAACGAACCATCAGGTTAATATCTTTTAAAACACCGGCACCGGCACCTTTACAAGCAACTTTTTTTACGGGACATCCAAAATTAATATCCAGCAGGTCGGGGTTGGTAACATCTACAATTTTCGCGGCCATGGCAAGGCTGTCTTCATCGCCACCAAATATTTGTATACCAATTGGGCGTTCGTAGTCAAATATGTCGAGCTTTTTGCGGCTTTTGATCGCATCGCGAATTAAGCCTTCGCTGCTGATAAATTCTGTGTACATCAGATCGGCACCTGCGTCTTTACATACCGCACGAAAAGGTGGATCACTAACATCTTCCATAGGTGCCAGTAATAAAGGAAAATCCGGTAATGTGATGTTGCCAATCTTAACCATTAATATTTGAATAAGGTTTATACCAACGGTAAAAGATGTCTTTTCCGTTAACTTGCACCGCGTTGTAAAATGAGCCGCAAATTTACAGGCTTAATGCCAACACCGGGTAACATCTTTAAACTAACAAAGCCATAAAAAAGCTAATTTCCTGTTAACCGAAGCCACCCTTTGTTAATCTTATTGAATGAATACATACTTAAAATACCAGCCGCCTGGTATTCAGTTCCTCTCCTTTATTGGTCTTGCAGCAGGCTTGTTCCTGGTGTACATATTTTTTACCGATCTTTTTTTCAACGATATCGGCAAAGTACTGCTCGATAAGAATGCAGTTATTGGCTCACAAATGATTGCACGGTTTAAACTGGCGCAGTTTGCGGGAGCGATACTTATTTTTGTAATCCCCGCATTGTTATTCGGCTACTTTTCCTCACCCAGTCCGTTCCATTATATTGGCCTACAAAACCGTATTTCGCCATTGCTCATCGCGTTGAGCATTGTATTAATTTTTGCCATACAGCCATTTGCAGGTTGGCTCGGTAACCTGAATGGAAAGCTAAATTTTGGCGCGATGCAGCAATCGCTGAAAGATTCGGAAGCCGTATATAATCGTTCCATACAATCGTTTTTGCAAATGCGCGGCCCGGTTGATCTGGCAATTAACCTGTTTATAATGGCACTTTTACCTGCCATTGGCGAAGAATTATTTTTCAGGGGCGCTTTGCAAAAGGTGCTGCTTCGTTGGAGTAAAGTGCCATGGCTCGCAATTCTAATCTCCTCTCTAATTTTTGGTTTAATGCACGGGACAGCCTTTAAACTTCTTCCCATATTTGCTCTTGGCTTAATGTTAGGTACCGTTTATTATGCTACCCAAAACCTTTGGTACTGTGTTATTATTCATTTTTTGAACAATGCCCTTGCGGTGCTATCGGTTTACAAACCCATTAAAAGCGAAACCCTCAAAAAACTGGGTGACGAAAATTTGCAGTTGCCTCTTTATCTTGTATTGATAAGCCTTGCTGTAACGTTGGTTATATTGTTTTTTATGAAGAAAAATACGGATAAGCTGATGCCATTGTATAACGAGGAAAACGATTTGCTTGCGTGAAAAACTGGCACTTGTTATATGTAACGCGTAACCTGGCAGAAGCCAGTATTTTAAAAGGAATGTTGCAGGAGAATAACATTGAGGTAGTAATGATGAACAAACAGGACAGTAGTTACCTGAACTTCGGCGACATTGAATTGTATGTGCCATCGCACCTGCAGGCGCTTGCCAAAAACTTAATGGGCAATACCCTGATGAACTGAAGGTAAACCACAGCCTGCATTTCCTATCTTCAATAACTAATACCAAAACCATAGATGGCTTTTAATGTACAAACTTTTAAAACCCGTGCCCTTAGCGCAGTTGTTTTTGTTGTGGTGATGCTTACTGGGTTATTATGGAACCATTGGAGTTTCCTCCTGCTGTTTTCCATTATTCATTTTGGTTGCTGGATGGAATATCAAAAGCTGGTTGGTTTAATTGACCCGGCTTATACCGAAATCAGTTCCCTGCACAAATACGGCGTAATGGTTTTAGGTTATGGCATTATGCTTTGGATGACGAGTGATATGTACACCATCGGCGGCTTCAGGCTACACGAAATTGGTTGGTGGATGGTTTTGTCGCTGGCGGTAATGCTACCCATCGCCGAAGTGTTGCTGTCGAAGAATCCCCGGTTAAAATCGGTGGCGCATTCCCTGTTCGGTCTTATCTATATTTCGTTAAGTTGGGGAACTATGATGGAATTAAGAGATTATGGGATGGTGTTTAAAGGAACCTCTTTGTTTATGGATATGGGTTGGGTTTTGCCGGTAACGCTCATCGCATCTATCTGGATTAACGATACGATGGCTTACATCGTTGGATCGTTCATTGGTAAAACGCCGCTTTCTCCTATCTCCCCAAAAAAAACATGGGAGGGTACTATTGGTGGCGCGGTATTATGCATCCTAACCGTATCCCTGTTATCGTATTTTTTGGCAGGCACGGCAGATATTATTTCAGTAGCTATTATTGCCACGATTGCTGCCGTTATGGGTACGTTCGGCGATTTGCTGGAAAGTAAGCTGAAACGATTAGCCGGGGTAAAAGACAGCGGTGCATTTATGCCGGGTCACGGTGGTTTTTTAGATCGCTTTGATAGCCTGATCCTTGCCACGCCTTTTGTGTACATGTATGTATTTTGGGTGTTGCGGTAGAATCGCCATTCGTTACTGCTAAGTAGTGGAAACCTAAGTAACCACAGCTTTACTCTTTACCCTAAACCTGCTACACAGCCTTTGTGTACAAAGCGCTAAAGTCGCTGCACACTGCTATATTTGCAAGTTCAAACCAACTCAATGATCGTTCACAAAGAAGGCTATAAAAGCATAGGTATTGCAGCGTTGATCTTCGGCCTAATCAATATTGCTTCGTTTACATTTTTAAGCGGCAGTTATCCCATTATTGCCACCATTGTTTTTTGGGCAACGGTTATTTTGTTCTTTTTCATTGTATCGTTTTTCAGGATACCAAACCGCGTTTTGATTAAAGGTGAGGACCATGTGATTTGCCCGGCCGATGGCAAAGTGGTTGTTATAGAAGAAGTGGTGGACGAAGAATACTTTAAAGACAAACGAATACAGGTTAGCATTTTCATGAGTCCCGCAAACGTGCATGTAAACCGTAATCCCATTAGCGGCGAGGTGCTGTACACAAAATATCATAAAGGGAAATATTTGGTAGCCTGGCATCCGAAATCATCCACCGAAAACGAAAGGCATAGTGTGGTGATTGAAAATGATAAAGGCAAAATACTGGTGAAACAAATTGCAGGAGCGGTGGCAAAACGCATCGTTAATTATTTATCGGCAGGGCAGGCGGTTGAGCAGGGTGCAGAACTGGGTTTCATTAAATTTGGCAGCCGTGTAGATGTATTGTTGCCATTGGGTACTAAAATAGATGTAGAATTGAACCAGAAAGTAAAAGGTGGTGTTACTATACTGGCGACATTAATGCCTGCTTAACCTTTTATCCACCCGTAATACCGGAGAAATTAATACAGGCAGGTTTAACAATTTGAATGGCGTTTTACCGTTTAGTAAAATCTATTTTTGAACATCGCTTAACCATAAAAATATATACGATGAAAAAATTATTTATGCTGGCTACCGCTGCATTCCTGTTTACGGGGGTAGCTTTGGCCGGCGCTGGCAAAGATTTTTGCAAAGTAAAAAAAAGATGCTAAAAAAAATAGGCAGTTGCAAAAAAAGAAGTGTTAAAGAAATTGGTTAAAACGACAACACC
>JANPIA010000154.1:0-2618 GCA_031424735.1 Segetibacter sp. | reverse complement strand
ATACAATTGTTTGTGCTGCGGCTGGATGCGGCCTTCCCCATCCGCGATCCATCAAAGCCATTGGGCCAGCGCCTGGTGATTAACCAGATTGATTTTGGCGACCAGACCTGGCGCCGACAGAACCTGATTTACAACCTGGCTATTGGTTATCCTTTCTAAAAACTATTGCTGATTAATGAAAGCATCCTTAGGGGTGCTTTTTTTATTTTGAGCTGTTGCCATTAGCGTGTAAAAAGAAAGAACCGGAAGTGCACGGAATAATCTATTCTGATAAGAAGAAGTACAGGGGTACAAAACAGAAACAGTGCTACCTTAAAGAACCATTTAAACTCATGGCTTATGTTACCTGCTGTAACGCTTCGTCCACTAATTCATCGCCAGCAAGAAGTGATTGGCATCGATTTCTACTTTAATAAAGAACTGGAAATTAGCTTACGCAAATTAGCAGGCATTAAATGGAGCCAGACACATAAGCTGTGGTATATGCCCTTAAGCAAAGATTCCTATCAGCAGATTAAGTTAGCAACAGGAATTTTGGTTAAGCTGGACGATCAGGCATTGCGAAACTACCTTCAAAAAAGAAAACAGGTTGTAGCCATTAACAGTGTTCTACCAACAAACGCTCCATCTGTCACAAACTCTTTTGTTGCAACCCAAAAAAAGCCACCCGTTCTTACGCCTGCATGGCAACTGATCCCCGAAAACTGAGCGGCCCTACTCCAATTTTTAGAGCACCTCACACTTAAAGCTTACAGCTCCTCCACCATCAATACCTACCGCAAAGAGTTTTTACAATTGCTACAGCTCCTGAAAGATAAACCTGTATACGAACTTAAGCCAGATGCCATTAGACGCTACATGCTCCACATCATTCATAAGAAAAGAGTTAGTGAAAACACTGCGCACAGCCGCCTAAACGCATTGACGTTCTACTTTGAAGTCGTGCTGAAAAGAGAAAAGTTCTTTTTTGACATTCCGCGGCCAAAAAGCCTTTCATTCTACCAAAGGTGCTTTCAGAAGGTGAGCTTTCCCGGCTTTTTAATGCAGTGCAACTGCTCAAGCACAAAGCCATTCTATTTACTGCTTATAGTTGTGGTCTCAGAGTTAGTGAAGTAATTGGTCAAAAGTGGAAGCACCTGGACCGCGAACGGGGTCAAATCCTAATTGAGCAGGCGAAGGGCAAAAAAGACCGATACGTAACCTTTAGCCCTATACTGGAAGATATCCTCATTAGCTATTTTCGTAAATCCAGCAGTAAGCCAAGGCTTTACGTATTTGAGGGTACTGTGCCTGGTACTCCCTATAGTGCACGGTCCGCCCAGATTATATTTCAGCAGGCAAGAGTAAAGGCGGGTAAAAAAAAGAAGTGAGTTTTCATGCCCTTCGTCACAGTTTTGCTACCCACCTGCTGGAAAAAGGCACCGACGTTCGCTACATTCAAGAAGTACTCGGGCACTTTAGCATTAAAACCACCACCCTGTACCTGCATGTCGCAAGGGAAAAGCTCGTAGTCATTGAGAGTCCGTTGGATAGCCTTTGGTAAAAAGGCGACATTGCTTGGGAGGATTGATTGCCGCAATGCGCAATAAATATTGCGCGATGGACTCTCGTTGAAAACCAATAGATTAGAATTTTTCAAATTTCGTATAATTGCAGTAATACTACTGTTTGTGGCAATTTTACACGAACCCTTACATAATAAAAATCTTATAAATCGGATGAAAGTACTTTTTGCAATACTTCTGACTGTATTTTCTTTAAATTCTCTTTTTGCACAGCAGTCCTCATCTTCACAGTCCCAATATGATGTTTTGCGAACAGAAGTAATTTACGGGCATAGAGATGGAATGGCTCTTACGATGATCATTGTAAGACCAAAAAAGTCAAATGGAAAAGCAATACTGAGTTTGGTTAGCAGTGGTTTTGGTTCAAACATCAAATGGTCGGACACGTATTATAAGTTAGCATTTCCGTTTATAAAAGAAGGTTACACTATTTTCCTCACTTTGCATAGTGCCAGCCCTCGGTATTCAATACCTGACGCTTTTAAAGATGTTCAAAGGGCAATTCAATATGTTAGATACAATTCAGGAAAATACAAAATTGACCCTAAGAATATTGGCATTACGGGAAGTTCTTCCGGTGGTGTTTTGGCTTTGTTGGCAGCAACAACAGACGATATTAAAAAAACTGTTTCTGAAGATTCTGTTGAAATGGTCTCTTCAAAAATTCAAGCTGTTGCAGTATTTTATCCAGGAACAGATTTTTTAAACTTTGGTGGAAAAGGAATAGATGTTGTTAATCTAACTGATTGGTTACTGAGAGAAGAACTATCTGCTGCCTTTCAGTATTCTCGATTAGATACGGCAACTAATACTTATCGCATTATAACTGACTCAACTGAAAGAAAAAAAATAACAGGGCAAATATCACCTAGACAATTAGTAACATCGGATGATGCCCCTGCTTGTATTATTCACGGAGATAAGGACAATGTTGTTCCATTACAGCAATCACAAGTATTCAAAGAGGAAATGACAAAATATAATGTTCCGGTATCATTAATTATAAAAAAGAATGGCGGACATGGATGGACAAATCAAGTTGCAGATGAAGCA
>JANPIA010000153.1:0-1796 GCA_031424735.1 Segetibacter sp. | reverse complement strand
TGTTGTTCTGCTTCCTCCCCTATACAATCGCTTGCAAATTTTATATCCGTGCCACCAAGCAGGCCACTCAGGTGATCCACTATATGTTTTAAAGAATACTTATCTGCAGGGCCATCTTTCGGCCGGCCCAAATGGCTCATTAAAATAACACTACCGCCATCGTTTAATATTTTTTGGATGGTGGGTACAGCTGCCCGCATGCGGTTATCATCCGTTACGTGGAACTGGTCGTTCAGTGGTACATTAAAGTCCACGCGGATAAGCGCCTTTTGTCCGGAGAAATTATGCTCTTGAAATTTGCTCATAGAAAGAAAATTAAATTTTGCAATTCGATAAATACTTTTACCGATGATTAAGGTTTTAAAATTGCTATGAAATTATTGCGGTGTTGTAGCTAGCACTATACCGGGTGTATTCCATTTGTATACCAACTTATATTTAGACGTTTGCCAAAAGCTTCTGCATGGTACTGTAGATCTATATTCTCAGAATGAAGATAACATCAGATTTTTTTGCAACCCAAAAAATATAAGTTTTGGGAGACTGAAAGAAACCTATATTTTGTTTGCAATATGCCCTGTCTTAAATAAAAAAACCGCAGCTCTATAGAACTGCGGTCAATAATGATATAATGTACAAGAGTGCGACGCAACAAAAGCCCCATTGATGAGCCTATGTTTGTTACCCAAAATTTATTTGCTAATCAATCCTGCAAAAAACTTAACTGTACGCACCAATTGGCTTACATAACTCATTTCGTTATCGTACCAGCTTACGGTTTTGACCAGTTGAACATCACCGGTAGATATAACTTTTGTTTGAGTAGCATCGAATAGTGAACCGAATGTTGTACCTATAACATCGCTGCTTACCAGCTCATCTTCAGTATAGCCAAAACTCTCGTCACTGGCTGCTTTCATGGCTGCATTAACTTCTTCAATGGTTACTTTCTTTTCAAGGATAGTGGTTAACTCAGTTAATGAACCTGTAATTACGGGAACACGTTGTGCGCTACCGTCTAATTTACCCTTAAGCTCGGGTAATACCAGCCCAATAGCTTTTGCCGCACCTGTGCTGTTGGGAACAATATTTGCCGCAGCAGCCCTTGCCCTGCGCAGGTCTCCTTTTGGATGCGGTGCATCGAGTGTGTTTTGATCGTTGGTATAAGCGTGAATGGTTGTCATGAAACCGGTAACAATTTTATAATTATCGTTCATAACTTTTGCCATAGGCGCAAGGCAATTGGTGGTGCACGATGCACAACTGATGATTGTTTCGCTACCATCTAAAATTTCATGGTTAACATTGAAAACAACTGTTTTTAAGTCTCCGGTGGCGGGTGCTGATATTACCACTCTTTTTGCACCTGCTGTAAGGTGAGCCTCAGCTTTTGCCTTATCGGTAAAAAAGCCGGTACTTTCAATAACCACATCTACTTCGTGGGTTCCCCAGGGAATTTGTGCAGGATCTTTCTGCGCATATATTTTAACTTCATCACCATTAACCACAATTGAATTTTCTGTGCTGGTAACTTCGCCATCGAAGCGACCCTGTGCACTATCGTATTTTAAAAGATGTGCTAAAACTTTAGGACTTGTAAGATCATTAATGGCAACAATTTCAATGCCATCCATATTATAAATCTGGCGAAAAACCAGGCGGCCTATTCGTCCAAAACCATTGATTGCAACTTTTACTGTACTCATAAAATTTATTTATTCGTTTTTTAAAACGTTGCGAATTTACAAGGAATACTACGATTTGTTATGAAAAATTTGATGACTTAACATATAAAC
>JANPIA010000152.1:0-5614 GCA_031424735.1 Segetibacter sp. | reverse complement strand
CAGCTCCGGCATCAACAGCCTGGGTACAGGAGGGTAGTACCGAAATGGGAAATGTGGTTATAAGCGATCTGGCGTTGCGGCCCTCCGATAATACATTGATTGTTGGTACACATGGTTATGGAATTTGGAAAACAAGTATTACCAGTGCACTACCGGTGAGCCTGACTTCGTTTAGCGGAAAATCTCAAAAAAGCTATAACGCATTATCGTGGGTAGTAGCCAATGAATTTAATAACAAGGGATATGTTGTTGAAAGAAGATATAAAGGTGAAAATAATTTTGTTGAGATAGGATTTGTAGCGGCTAAGGGCTATGGTAATAATACTGGTGTCAACTATTCCTTTGATGATATTCGCTCCGATCTTGCCAACCCGCAAACATTTTACCGTTTAAGGCAGGTTGATAAAGATGATGCATTTAAATATTCACCGGTTGTTATGATCAGCCGTACACCTTCGTTTAAGTTGGTAGAGTATATTTCTACCAATGCAAATACGCTTTTAGTTAGAATGAATAATATTAGTGGCGAAAAAATTATGGTAAAGGTTTCCGACATGAACGGAAGGATTGTTTATAGGCAAAACGTTTCTGCATCCACCCAGCAAATACCAATCGGCAATTGGGGACCGGGTGCTTATATAACCGAAGTGTGGCTGGGAAACAAACGGGAGTTTGTAGATAAATTTGTGAAGCAATAGAACGAATAAGTATTAAAAAAGTGCCTGTCAATCAAATGAGACAGGCGCTTTTTTTATGCATAAATTATTGCGCAATGAGTGAAGTAAGCCGTTTAGCTGTGTCGGTTAACACAAATGGCTTTTTATTGAGTGTGCCTTTAACCACAATTTTATGCATAGCTGCTTTAGCAACAACCTGTACATTCATGGGTTTTACTTTCAGGCGAAAAACGGTATTGTCAGTGGTTTTAATTAGTTCTGTGGTATTTATATCAGCGGTAATTACAGGTGTTTCCTGCAACATTTGTTCAGTTTTGTAAGGTCTGCCATCTATGGTTAGTGAACTAACGTTTATTCGGGTGCTGCAATTGGTTTCAACATAAATAAAATACTCCAATTGCTGGGGCAATTTTTTTTTAACGATGATCGTACCATCGTTACTCACTTCATCCGATGGGTAAGCTCCGCGGCTTTGTATAACCCGGTAAAAGCTGTATATTTTTTTTACACAAACGTGGCCTTTACCAGCTATTGTTTGGGTAAAACAACCGAGAATCACTGCAAAAATAAAGGCAATCAATATTTTCATATAAAAGGTTGATGCGCGTTACCGTTGTTGCTGTTACTGCTACTGTGGTGGTGCCTTCTGCTGCTGCCGCTACTACTTCTTCCCCGCCTTTTTTTCGAGTGTTTTTGCTCGCTGCTATTTTTTGTAAAGAGGAAAAATAGGGCAAGTAAAATATAAACATAAGTTGCAGCAACCAGCATGGAGTGTACAATAGAATCTTCAGCCTCCAACTGGTTTTTCGATGCATAATAAAATGCGCCTGCCTCAATCAAAAAAAATAGAACGCTAAATTTCTTAATATGCTTTTCTATCCACTTGTTTAAACCTGCTACAATTAATAAAAGGCAGCCGAGAATAATGTAAACAATGGAAAGGTTCAAAATTTCTTTCTCAAAAAACTGGAAAGCAATTACGATGATCAGTAGTCCACCAAGCAGGTGGCAAATGGGTTTAAGGTTTTCTTTGTTCATGTACGGGCAATCGTGGGTTTAACTATCCATATAATTCTAAATGAATGTCTTTTCTATCGTAGCCAAGTGCTGTAATTTTTTGCCGGGCTTCGTCTATCATTTGCTTCCATCCGCAAAGATAAAAATATGCGGGAGAAGGAGGCTGTTGAATTATTTCTTCATAAAGGCTGTGAACATATCCACGTTTTACAAGTGTATTCTCTTCCGGCTCACGGGAAAATGTAGGTAAATAATAGAAACCCGGCAGATCGTCCTCAAGAGATTTTAGTTCGGGACCATAAAGGCAATCACTTACATGCCGGCATCCAAACATTAAATACAGGCTTTTATGCGGAATATTGAAACGGTGAATATGCTGAACCATGCTTCTGAATGGGGCAATACCGGTTCCGGTACAAATCCAGAATATGTCGCGGTCAATGGTTTCCGGTAAAACAAAGTGACCTTGCGGTCCTCTTAGCACTAATTCAAATCCTTCGGCTGCATGTTCAAAAAGGTAAGCAGTTCCCAGTCCGCCTTCAAGCCTTACAATCACCAGCTCAAATACATTGGTTCCATCGGGCGAAGAAGCTATGGAATAGCTACGCCAGCGCTTGTTCTTTTTTTCGTGTATCGGAAGGTCTAAGGTTACAAATTGTCCGGGCTTAAAATCAAAATTTTCTATCTCGGGTATTTGAATCCAAAATCGGCGGGTGGTAGGCGTTTCGTCCAGTATTTTCGTTACAATACCGGTTCTCCAGGGTTCAGGCATTCAATAATTTTCCGACAAATTAAGTAAATAACTATGATTGAATAAAAAATAGAAAAGTTCGCCTTCAACTATATTCTGCCTCCGCAAACAACTTAGTGAAGTTTATTACGTACATAGATAGTCAATTACAGGGCTTAAAGTTTGTCTAATCATCCCATCAATCTTCAACCAAACTGTTATCTTCAATTTTTAAAAAATACCTATGTCGCCTATAAATGCCGGATTTAATATAATAGTTGCTGCTTTGTTTGCTTGCCTAACTGCTTGTACCAGCACCTCCATTAAAAATGCTCCCGACGAAATTAATGAAGACGGATTGGAGCAAGCCATGGAACAGGAGTTTTGGGCTACCCGCGATCCACTTCTCAACCGCATACCCCGCGAACGCTTGCTGGAAGCAAGAAATAAAATGCAATTGATGTCTTCTCCATTTGCTAACCGTACAACTGCATTAAGCTGGCAGGAGCGTGGACCCGCAAATATTGGTGGGCGAACAAGGGCTATTATTGTTGATAAAAGGGATGCTTCTGGTAATACGGTAATTGCCGCATCTGTCAGCGGCGGCATTTTTCGCACTACAAATTTTACAGCCATCAATGTTAGTTGGGTACCGGTGAACGACCAGTTGCTGAACCTTGCTGTAAATGCAATGGTGCAGGATAATTCCAATCCTTTAATAATATACGCAGGTACCGGCGAGGGTTGGTTTAATTCAAGCGCAGTAAAAGGAGCAGGTATTTTTAAAAGTAATGATGGTGGCATTACCTTTAACTTGTTACCTTCTACCGCTACCTACGAGTATGTGCAGGATATGGTAATTGATAATAGTGGCAATGTGTACGCTTCGCTCCGAAATGCACTTACCTTAAACCGCGGCGTTGTTCGCTCTGCCGACGGTGGTGCTTCATGGACCCAGGTAGTGGGTGCGCCGTTGCCCGGCTATGTTACCGGTCGTGCGGCGGATTTGGAAGTAGCTTCTAATGGCGACTTGTATGCCACACTCGGAATTTTTGGAAGATCTGTTGTGGTCAAATCATCGTTCGCACTTAATGGAGCAAGCACCGGTGCGCTTAATACCTGGCAGGAAATTACTCCCGTACACGCTACTATAACACAACGCGCAGAAATTGCAGTGGCGCCTTCTAATCCGCAACGGTTGTATTTATTGTTACAGGATAGCGCTTCACAACAGGTGAAAACCATGTACCGTTCCAGTAACGGGGGTACAACGTGGGACTCATTGCCTGCCCCGGCCGCATTAAACAATGGTACGGTTTCTCAAACATGGTTTAACCTGATAGCAGCCGTTGACCCATCTAACCCCGACGTGCTGGTAGTAGGTGGTTTGCAATTAGCCCGATCTACCGACGCCGGTGCAAACTGGACAACCATTTCATCGGTGGATTTGCACGTGGATCAGCATGTGCTACTTTACCTTACCTCTGCAAAACTGGTAGTGGGTAACGATGGGGGAGTATATTATGCCGAAACCGTTAATGCACCGTCGCCAGTATTTTTTAATAAAAACAATGGCTACAACGTAACGCAGTTTTATGCCTGCGACTACCATCCCACCAACGAAAATTATTTTTTAGCGGGGGCACAGGATAATAACACGCAGAAGTTTACTTCCGCAGCCATTAACAGCACCTCTCCTGTATCGGGCGGCGATGGCGGTTTTACCCACATCGACCAAACCGATGGTAACATACAGGTAAGCGCAGCTACCAATAATCAATATTTCCGCTCAATAAATGGTGGCGCTTCCTTTTCTTACTTAAGCACTATTTCAAACACGCGGGGGCAGTTCATCAACCCTACCGATTACGACGATGAAAATAACATTTTGTATTGCAGTGATGATGCCAATAGCTACTATGTTGTTTCTGGTATTGCCACCACTGCTGTTGGTACCGTAAAAACAATCAGTCAGTTATCGGGCAGAGAGGTTACCGTAGTTAAAGTAGACCCGTTTGTTCCGACTACAATTTGGTTGGCCGGCTTTTTAGGCGGTGGCAGCCCGCTTACACCTTCCGTTTTAAAAATTTCCAGTGCTAATGCAACTCCTGTTGTTGAGGTTAATAGCTCGTTACCAGTACCAGCCGGTGCAATGATATCGTGTATTGAAGTTGACCCTGCCGATGGCAACCACGTGGTAGCAACCCTGTCAAACTACGGAGTTACCAGTGTGTACGAAAGTAAAAACAACGGAAGCACCTGGACGAGTATTGAAGGAAACCTGCCCGATATTCCGGTACGATGGGCACTTTTTGCACCGGCTACAGCACAGCTAAACGGACCAACCGGTGGTAATGGCGGTTTACTGCTTGCTACTGAATTGGGTGTATGGTCAACTTCGTTAATAAATGGAAGTGCAACTGTTTGGATATCCAATAGTGCTAACCTCCCCAACGTGCGTACCGATATGATTAAATATCGCCCGGCCAACAACATGGTTGTGCTGGCAACATTTGGTCGGGGGCTTTACACTTCTATACTTCCATCTACTGCAACCCCGGTTAACACAGTGGTTAATACAAAAGGTTTCATCACTTACCTATCTGCGCAGCAACAACAACTGCTCATAAAAACCGGCGACCTGACTGGTGTAAAAAATATGACCATCAACATTTTTGATATGGCCGGGCGGTTAATGGTTTCTAAAAAAATACCGTATGCTACAACGGTTCTATCAACAAGCCTGTTATCACCTGGTGCCTATGTTGTAAAGGTGTATGGCGATAAAAAGGAAGTATTTACGCAGAAGTTTGTAAAGCAATAGGATTGGATTACTGCTTTATTGTTTTCTAAATGTTTGTAGTTTTTTTTGCCATGGTTGGGTAACTCCGGTTAAAAATCGTTGCGTCGCACAGCGTGTACGGCATTACTTGCAGCGGCACAACCACCCCTGAATGTTTTCAAAACAAGTTTTAAAAACATTCGGTCCCCTCCCTGGCAGGAGGGGAAACCTCTCATAAGCTTATTTCTATTTTCAATTAGATTTATTTTTTATTATTTCCACAGCATATTTTCTGTCGGTATATCGCAGACCTGCCTGCACCAGTTTCCCCTCCTGCCAAGGAGGGGACTGATTTTATGCGCAGCATAAAATCGGGGGTGGTGGCAGCTAAAAATCATAATCATTACT
>JANPIA010000151.1:0-2428 GCA_031424735.1 Segetibacter sp. | reverse complement strand
CGGGAACAGAAACAATTACATAAGCACTTAAACTAAGGATGGCGGCCATCAACAGCAAACTAACAACCTGTTGGCCTTTAAACGAAAAATCTTTTACGCTTCCGTTCAACTTTCCCCAGGCAATCATAGAACCTGCGAAGGAAACAGAACCTATTAACAAACCCAATAAAATGATCAGGAGCATTGTACCTGGGTGTGCCGGCATATAAATCAAGTCACCAAAGTGATGGTTAAACTCTACAATGGAAATTAGTGCGGCACAGGCACCACCCATACCATTAAACAGGCTTACCATTTCAGGCATGGCAGTCATTTTTACCCTTTTTGCTGCCAGCGTTCCAACCACCGTTCCAAGTATAAGTCCGCCAAATATCCAGGCGTAGTTGTGCAATTTCGCACCTTCTTCTTCATACAAAAAAATAGTACCGAAAATGGCTATCGTCATGCCGGCTGCGGCTATCAGGTTACCTCTGCGAGCCGTATCGGGGTGCGATAACATCTTTAACCCAAGTATGAATGTTACAGATGCTACCAGGTAGATCAAAACAAGTATGCTTACTTCCATAATCTTATTTCTTCTTCTTTGATTTAAACATTTCCAACATCCTGTCGGTAACCACAAAACCACCAACAACATTTAATGTACCCAACACTACTGCAAGAAACCCGAGAATGAGTGCGAGGTAATTATCTGATTCCGCCTTCCCCATAACGATAATAGCACCAATGATCACCACACCATGAATGGCGTTTGCACCACTCATCAGTGGTGTATGCAATACGCTTGGCACCCTTCCAATCACTTCAATACCTACAAAAATCATTAGTATGACTATGTAAATTGTTTGGTGATTTGCAGCAATCCAGTTCAAAATATTTTCCATGTTTTTCGTGTTAAACCACCAGCACAACAGGGTGGATGTTTAAGATGCTCTTGATATAACTGCGGGTTAAAGCAAAGCCTTCACCCTTTCGTTCACCACCTGTCCATCGTAAGTGATGCAGGTACCTTTTACCAAGTCATCTTCCCAGTTCAATGTATAGGTACCTTCTTTATCAATAACGAGATTCAGAAAATTCAGTATGTTTTTGCCGTATAATTTGCTCGCATCCGAAGGCATACCCGATGGCAAATTACTGTTACCAAGAATAGTTACATTTTTATGTACAATGGTTTTATTGTTTTCTGTAAAGGGCGTGTTTCCACCGGTAGCCGAGGCTATGTCGATAACCAGCGAACCATGTTTCATCGAATCCAGCATCGGTTCTGTTATAAGGATGGGTGCTTTCATTCCCGGTATCTGTGCTGTGGTAATCACCACATCTGCTTTAGCAATGGCTTCCGCAATTTTTTGTTGTTGCTTTTGTTTGTATTCTTCTGTTTGTTCCACTGCATAACCACCTGCTGTTGATGCATCGGCGGCGCCTTCAACTTCTATAAACTTTGCACCGAGGCTCATTACTTCTTCTTTTACAGCAGGGCGGGTATCAAACACCTCCACTACGGCCCCCAACCTTCGTGCTGTCGCTATTGCTTGTAGCCCGGCAACACCGGCACCCAGTATTAAAACTTTAGCAGGAGGGATGCTTCCTGCGGCGGTCATAAACATGGGAAAATATCGTGGAAACATACTGGCTGCAACTAACACAGCCCGGTAGCCCGCTATGTTTGCCTGGCTGCTAAGTACATCCATACTTTGAGCGCGGGTGGTACGGGGTATCATGTCCATACTAAAAGTGGTAATTCCTTTGGATGACCAGTTGCTGATTGCACCGTAATTAAACAATGGCTGGTACACACCTAATAAAGTTGCGCCGGGTTTTAAATTGGAAATATCATCTGCCGATAACATTTGGATGCTGAGAACAATATCGCTTTGCTGCAATACCTGCTGGCGCGATGTTATGGAGGCACCTTTTGATTCGTACACAGCATCCTCGGCAAATGCCTTTACACCTGCCCCGCTTTCTAAAAGTACATGCACTTTTCGCTTTATTAAAACCTCCACCTGTTCGGGCAGTAGTGAAACCCGGTTTTCATCGGCAGGTTCGTTCAGTATACCAAGGGTCATATATCCTATTTGAAGTGCGTGAAATTATTTTGTTTTGAACAAACGGCAAACTAATAGACCAGCTAAGTGCGGAAACGATTGCGGTAAAATACAATGATAAGGCATACCTCAAATTTATACCACCTTCTCTCCGCCAACTCCCAGCCACGCCATCATACCAACGCCAATTTCAATGGCTCTTTCATCAATATTAAATTTGGGCGTATGTACATTGTGAATGATACCGCTTTCCCGGTTACGAACACCGAGGCGATAAAAGCATCCGGGCACTACATCCGTGTAATAACCAAAATCTTCAGCACCCATTCTTAGCTCGGTTTCCTCCACGTTTTCTTTACCCATAAAATCTTCCGCAG
>JANPIA010000150.1:0-15658 GCA_031424735.1 Segetibacter sp. | reverse complement strand
TAAGTATCGGCAACATATCCGCCAATGGATGGTGAGGCAATTTGCGCGGTTGCCCATCCCATGCTGTAAAGAGCCGCATACTGTCCACGATTGTGCTCGTGGCTGCGGCTTATCCAATAAGTGTTCATGAAAGGCATGGACAGCATTTCGCCAATTGTAATGATGATCATTGAAAGAAAGGCAATTAAAAATTGCCCTTGCATAACATTGAAAACGGCGTAGGATATGCCAACAAGCAATACGCCATATTTTATATACCATAAGGGTGATCGCTTTCCCTCCAGGTTATGCACCAGCACCATTTCGGTGAGGGCTATAATCAACCCGTTTATGGCCATTAATACACCAATCAATCCTTCGGTAAGATGGAGTTCCTGCCGGTAGTACACGGGCAAAATGGTAAACATCTGGAAGAAACAAAAAGCAAAAAGCACCGTTAGTAAAACAAACCAGAGATAAGTTTTATCGTGGTAAGCAGATGAGCCTTCGGGTGCATTTTCTTTTTTTTGTTTGATTGATTCCAATAATCGTTTTGGGGCAGGCAATACAAACAATAACAAGATACCGGCACCTATATTAGTTAATCCATCTACCCAAAATAGAAGTTGATAATCGATCTCCGCAAGCATACCACCCAAAGCGCCGCCAAAAGCCCAGCCAAGATTTATTGCCAGCCGGTTGAGCGAATAGGAACGTGTTCGGTTTTCATCAACACTGTAATAAGCGATAGCCGTAGAGTTGGCCGGGCGGAAAGATTCGTTGATAGCGCTCAATACAAACGTGCCAATGCAAAGCGATATATAAGTATGCAAATACCCGAGCACAATGAATGATAAGCCACCGCCAAATAGTGCTACAATTTGTATTTTATAAAAGCCGATATTATCGGTAAGCTTGCCGCCCAAAAAGGTTCCAACAATTGCGCCCAAGCCAAACAAGCCCATAATAAACCCGGCCTGCACAATGCTGAAACCAAGTTTGTGCGTAGCATACATGGTCATAAAGGGAACTACCATTGTGCCGCTCCTGTTTATAAGCATAACCAGCGATAAGTACCACGTTTGCCGGGACAAGCCGGTGTACGCATTTTTATATAGCTGAAGAATGGAAGGCATTGGTTGAAAAAGTTGACAGGTTGAAATATTTGACAGATGACAGTTGACAGGATTGTGTTTTGTTTTTTGGCTGACAGGTTAAGTAGTTGAATAGTTGATTGGTTTATTTGATGATTTTTATCTGTTATCCGTAAAATAACAACTGTCAACTCTTATCTCCCACAAACTGATCGAATTTGTGTTTGAACATTACATTGAAAGTGGTAAGGCTGCCGTAAATGCGGGTAATGTATTGCTGGAGATCTACCTTTTCCTCTTCGGAGAGAACTTTGTGTGCATTGATCTTTTGTTCCATCACACGAAGCCGGTCTCTCAGCATAACAATCTTATGGAAAAAGTCGTTTACCGGGATCTCCTTTTCTTTCAGGGATGGATCGCCAGGTCGCAAAATCATCAGTCCATTTTTCCATTTATCGCTCATCGAAACAATTTCTGTGACATCACTCCATTCGCGTAAAATTTTTATCAATGCATCTTCGGCTTCACTAAAGCTAACATTCCCATCTGGTCCTATTTGTTCTGTTACTTCAACTTCAAAATCTTTAGCAACCGTTTTAATACCGCCTTCTATAAAACAAATTTCGTACACTCGTTTATGCAACCGGATAACTACGCCTTCGCCATACGATGGATGTTTGATGCGTGAGCCAACGCCAAGTAATTCCATAAAATTTAATTGAGAATCAAAAGAACGCTATAACAGATAATTCACCAAAAAAGAGATGATAGCGAGGAAATAATACTGACCACACTATCCTTTGCTTTTCATCTAAAAACATTGCAAATTTTTTCTCAGGATGGCGTAACTGCCGGTATCTTTAAAAAGGCGTGCAATAAATGATCGCTGGCATTGCAATCAAACAGTTTGCAGCTGCCAAAGCTTATTGTTGCTTACCCGTTTTATCACAGGGCATCAGATGCATAGATAGAACTGCGTTGGTGTTATACAATTTCGCTCAACTCAAGCCACCGCATTTCCTTAGCGGCAAGTTCCGCATCAATCTCACCTATCCTTTTACTCAACAAATTCAACTGCTCGAACGGTGCTTCCGGGTTACTCAACCGCTCTTCAATTTGTTGTTTCTCTGTTTCAAGCCCCGCTATCTCTTTTTCCAGCATTTCAAACTCCCGCTTTTCGTTGTAAGTAGGTTTGCGCTTAGTATTGGCAGATGACAGCTGACCATTGACGGCAGCGCCTTGCTTCGCTTTTGCCATTTCCTTTTCATCTGTTAAAACGCCGGCAGTTGTTGCGCCTGCATTCTTTTTTTGTTCCAACTGCTGCCATTTTGCACCTGCCTTCTTTTCATTCATCTTTACCCAATCCCGGTAAAGCGAATAGTTTCCAGGGAAATCATGTATCTCCCCATCGCCTTCAAATACAAATAAATGATCTACCAGCCGATCCATAAAATACCGGTCGTGGCTAACTATCAATACACAGCCCTGAAAGTCGCTCAAAAAGTTTTCCAGAACACCAAGTGTTGGAAGATCAAGATCGTTGGTAGGTTCATCCAGGATTAAAAAGTTGGGATTGGCAAAAAGGATAACTAATAACTGCAACCGCTTTTTTTCCCCACCACTTAGCGAACTCAGGTAAGTATATTGCTTATCGCCGGGAAATAAAAACAACTCCAAAAATTGCGAGGCGCTAATGCTTCCGCCTTTAGCCAGCGGAAAACTTTCAGCAAAAGTTTTTACGTATTCTATCACACGCATGTCTTCCTTAAACTCCAAACCCTGTTGCGAAAAATTACCAAACACCACTGTATCACCAATGTTTACTTTGCCGCTATCGGGTTGCTCCAGCCCCTGCAGAATATTTAGAAAGGTTGATTTGCCAACACCATTTTTACCTATCACGCCTATGCGCTCGCCTTTGGTAAACGTGTATTCAAAACTTTTCATTATCACTTTATCGCCATAGGCTTTGTTCAATTTTTTAAGCTCGGCAATTTTACCACCAAGGCGGGTCATTTTCACCTCTAACTGCAACTGGGCATCTTCAATTTTCTTTTTAGCCTGGGCTTCTACTTCATAAAAATTATCCTGCCTGCTTTTACTTTTTGTGGTACGTGCCTTTGGTTGCTTACGCATCCACTCCAACTCTTTCCGGTAGGTGTTTTTTGCTTTATCTATGGTAGAAAGTTCGCTTTCAATGCGTGCTGTTTTCTTTTCAAGGTAGTTTGCATAATCACCTACGTAAGTATGCATTTCGCTGCGCTCCATTTCCCAAATCTCCTCGCATACGGCATCCAGAAAATAACGGTCGTGGGTTACCATTAGCAGTGTAACGTGCTCACCATTCAGGTAATGTTCCAACCATTCCACCATTTCTACATCAAGGTGGTTGGTAGGTTCATCCATTATCAACAGGGTATGCTGATGTTCAAAACCAATATCAATTAAAGTTTGTGCAAGCGCTACCCGTTTGCGTTGCCCGCCACTTAGCTTACTTACGGGTTGCTGTAAATGATGAATGTTTAGCTTTCCCAAAATTTCCTTCACCTTACTTTCAAAACTCCAGGCATCCAGGTCATCCATCCGAGCTAAAGCATCGCTGATAGCTTGTCCATCATCTTCCCTTCCTAATTCGGCTGCTTCTTCGGCGGCATCTACAGCAGCTTCATAATCGCGTATTGCTGTAATTACGGGGTTATCGGCATGAAATATATTTTGCAGAACGGTTTTGTTTTCATCAAACTTTGGGTCCTGCTCAAACAGCGCAACGGTCACGTCTTTATTTATCCAAACAGTGCCTTCATCAGCAGTTTCTTCGCCCTTCAATATTTTTAGCAGGGTACTTTTACCTACCCCATTGCGGGCAACCAAAGCAATTTTATCTCCTTCATTTATATGAAACGAAATCTTATCGAAAAGTGGGACAATACCAAAACTTTTACTCAATCCTTCTACAGTTACATAATGCATAGCGGCAAAGATAAGCCTGGGGCGGGAGTTATGATTACTGAAAATGATGTGCGCTGCGCGGAAGTGTTTATGAGACACCAATATTAAGCCATGTTTGTGGCAGTCATTTTTTTGATGAACTAAAAGATGGTATTTATAAGCGACCTGGTCACCTATGTGAAATACCTGCTGTATTTTGAAAATCAAACTAAAAGATGTCCTGAAAACAAATGATTATCCTATAGATTTGATAATCACTGATACTCTCTGTTTTCAAAATAAACATAAGAATATGTCATTCCTGAACAGATCGGCTTTTTTAATATTGTTTTTATTATCAACAGTTGCCTTGATTGCCCAATCGCCTAAACCTGATGACAAGATTGATCCGGTATTTAAAGCGCTTATAGCGGAACAAAACAAATCAACACCAACGAAAAAGAAATGTTTTCTGAAAAGAAAAAAGAAAACGGACAAGATTAGTGCTACCAATGCATTGCAAAAAAAATATGATTGCATCGTTTACACCAAAAATGCAAAAGCATTGCGGGATAAGGGAATAATTATCCATTCCGAATTAAAAACTTTTGTTACCGCATTTGCAACTTTAAATCAAATAGTTGGGATGTCGAAAATGGCGGAAGTTACTTATATAGCTGCTCCCTCAATAGATCAAAGTCACTTGCCCTAAGTGACCATTTATGGAATTTTAATGATGGCGAATGGGTCAAAGGCGTACCTTAAAAGCCTGATTTTTTTTGACATTTACTATATCAAAACCACCAGTGTTATGCAGAAATTTACCCATGAAAACAACATCGTTAAAAGTTTTATTCTTCTCTTTCTCTCTCTCTTTATGTATGCTCCCAACTTTGCACAAAACGGGAAGCCGGAAGAAAAAATAGATCCCGCCTTCAGGCATTTAATTGAACAATCGAAATTGGAGGCTTCAAAAAAGAGCATTACTTCCCTTTTTAAAATAGAGCCTACAAAAGGCTTTGCTTACAAAGGCGCACCTGTTGAAGAAAGATTTGAATGTATCATCTACACAAGCAATGCCCGGGCGTTGCGCGATAAAGGCATTGTGATTAACTCGGTGTTACCTAACTTTTCTACTGCCTGGGTTACCTTAAGCCAGGTAACGGAACTGGCTTCTTTATCAACCGTAAAATTTATTGAAGCACCCCTGCAGGATAAGCTCCATAACGATGTTTCGGTTGGCAATACCGGTGCATCTTTACTGCACCAGGGTAAGCTAAACAACACTTCCTACAAGGGTAAGAATGTAATTGTAGCCGTGTATGATGGGGGTATTGATTGGGATCATTTAGATTTCAGGGATCCGAATGACACTACTAAAAGCCGCATCCTTCGCATATGGGACCAAACCCTTACCGCAAACACCGCCGCCGGCGAAGCACCACCAGCCGGTTTTAGTTATGGTGTGGAGTACACCCAAACACAAATAAATGATGAGATAGATGGAACGCCTGCAAACATAGTGAGGGAAAGAGATTTTACGGGGCATGGTTCCCACGTAACCGGAACTGCGGCAGGCAATGGAGCTTCGTTAGCCACACGTAAATACATAGGTATGGCTCCTGAGGCAGACATAGTATTTATAAAAGGGGGGGAAGGATCCTTTACAAGTGCAAGGGAAATTGACGGGATGACCTATTTAAAAAACCTTGCTGCTTCATTGGGTAAACCAATTGTGCTTAACATGAGTTTGGGCGGGCAGGGCGGTCCGCACGATGGAACGCTTGCCAACGAAGTGGCGGTAGATGATTTTACTTCCGTACCGGGCAGAGCTGTTGTAATTTCTGCAGGTAACGATAACGGCACAAACCTGCACAACAGGATGGTACTACAGCCCGGAGCAAGTAGTTCGGTCTCGTTTAACGTACCAGCCGGAACAACAGGTACCGATGTATTTCAATTTACAACATGGGCAAAGGGAACACCCGATATAACGGCTACGGTAACTGCACCGGGAGCCGGTGGAACTGCAACCTGTGTTGCAGGCGAAAGCAAAGGCGTTCTCGTAATGAACGATAGTTTCCGGATTAACCTTACCAACATGTTATATGTGACCAACGGAGTGAGATATGTTAATACCTACATAACGCGTAATGGAACCAACTCAACCAGCCCGGCGGGAACATGGACCTTAACGATTACCAACAACTCCGCAAGCCCTGTAACAATGGATGGTTGGTTGAACTATACCAATACTGTTTTTGCAGCTACCAATGTAATTGGAGGCGACAATGAATACATGGTTGGCTCTCCCGGCAATGCAACTTCTGCCATTACGGTGGCTTCATTTGCGGCAAAAAATAACTGGTACAGTTACCCCACACCCGGCGCATTTACCTTTACAACAAAGCGATCAGATAGCATTTCCACATTTAGTTCGCACGGTCCGCGGAGAGACGAAGTATTGAAACCCGATATAACGGGCAATGGGGAAGTAGTGATTTCCTGCCTTTCATCTAACACAACTACTTATGCTACCTCCAGTATTACCAATGCTGGTTTGTATGCAAAGAACCAGGGCACAAGTATGTCGGCACCAGGCACAGCGGGGGCTGTAGCGCTTTTGCTGCAGGCAAACCCAGGTGCTACTGCAACACAAATAAAAAACCTACTTACCAGCACAGCCACTAAAGATGTAATGACAGAACTGAACGGAGCAACGCCAAACCCGGTATGGGGACATGGAAAGATGGATCTGTTTAAAGCAGCTTCTTCCCTGTTTAATTGCGGACCTGCGGAACGCAAAACTTACAAGTACGATTCATCAACACGTAATGGACAGGAAACCGGTTCAACTTTTTCAACAAACCGGGTTGCTGTTCGCTTTACACCTGATATGACCGGGAAGTTAGCGGGTACGTTTTTTCATACATCAACAACTGCCACGGGGTTGTTTATTGAAGTACGTTCCAACAATGCAGGAACGCCGGGCGGATTATTGGGCAGTACAAATTTGGATAGCGCATTTGTTACAAGGTATGCCTGGCAATATATTGACCTTAGTAACCTGAATATTGCTATAACATCGGGAACAGATTATTTTATTATTATTGGGCGCAGCGCCACCAATACCACCAACTGGAGTTTACGGGGCGAAGCACTTGCGGTGGATGGACGTTCGTTTCAATCTGCAGATGCTGGTGTAACCTGGCTACCCATCACAACACTCGATCTTAAGATCCGTTCGGTTGTTTATAACAACACGCAGGCAGTGGGAACCATTGCAGCAACCAATTCGTCGGACACGCGAAACATTGGCACAAGCAACCAGTTCATTAACAGCAATTGTGCATTGATTGCTCAACTTGTACCTTCCGGACTGAATGCGGTAAGCGGAAATGTTACCAGCAAGGTTTGGATAGAAGGCGCGGTACCAACCTTTAATGGATCGCCGTACGTTGCCCGTCATTATGAAGTAACACCGGCTGCCAACACGGCTACTGCAACAGGTAAGGTTACCCTTTACTTTACGCAACAGGAGTTCAACAATTTTAATGCACACCCTTCAAGTATATTGGATCTTCCATCAAACCCGTTAGATGTTGTTGGAAAAGCAAATCTTAAAATCGGTCAGTATCCTGGCACAAGCAATGATGGCACCGGGCTACCCGGCAGTTACACCAGTACGCCAAAAGTAATTGACCCCGCAGATGGAGATATTGTTTGGAATGCAGAATCCAGCCGTTGGGAAGTGAGTTTTGATGTTACCGGCTTCAGTGGTTTTATTGCGCAATCTAACCAGTTCTCCCTTCCTATAGCAGTTGAATATTTCAGGGGAAACCGGCAGGGAGCAGCCAATATGCTTACCTGGAAAATAAACTGTACCGGCGGCACGTCAGTGTTTGAAGTAGAGCGAAGCGTTAATGGTGCAGACTTTAAAAACATCGGTTCGCTTACCGCAACACAAGCCGCGTGTTTACAACCATTAAGCTTTAAAGATGACCAACCCTTTGCAGGCAACAATTATTATCGCATAAAAATTAAAGCAAGTGGCGAGGCGCGCTACACAAATACAATCCTGTTGCAAACCGACCGGAGCCTTACTAATTCGTTGTACCCATCCCTCATTAACAAAGGTGGAAGTGTACAGGTTAATTTCACCGGGGCAAAGGGAGCATTGCTCATAATTGATGCTGCTGGCAGGCTGGTATATTCCACTATACTTACCAGCGGTGTTCAAACCCTTTCCCTGCCTATTTTTACTAGTAGCATCTACTTTTACAGTATTAAAAACGAAAATGGATCGGCTACCAAAGGCAAACTAATTATCGAGTAAACTGCCTGAATAATTTGTGAAAGAGCTGCCCTAAAAAGCAGCTCTTTTCGTAGGTACCAACGGCCGAATGATACCTACAACTTTGAATTCGGTAATGCAGCGCGGCATTTACAATATTGAAAAAGGTTGCGCCTTGTTGGTTTCTTACCGCCAATATCTTTCTTTGAAAACGCCGCAGGTTTTTTTGTGTAATATCGTCTAACCTTAAACTAACGGCCCATTTGGAAGAAAGCCAACTCATCATATCCTTACAAAATGGCGATGAAACTGCATTTGCTACCCTGGTTAAAAGCCACAGGCAAATGGTTTTTAATACCGCGCTGGGTATGATACAAAATCATGAAGAAGCAGAAGATGTTGCGCAGGATGTATTTATACAGGTGTATGAATCCATTAGTGGATTTAAGGGAGAAGCAAAGTTGTCTACGTGGATGTATCGAATCACTATTACCAAATGTTTAGACAGGATTCGACGGAGCAACACGAAGAAAAGATTTGCGGTTGTTCAAAGCTTTTTCAGTAAGTCGTCGTTGCAAACAAATGAACCAGTCAATTTTTATCATCCCGGGGTACAACTCGATCGCAAAGAAGAGTCTGCAATACTTTTTAAAGCCATCGCCCAGTTACCCGA
The DNA here is from genome assembly GCA_031424735.1 of Segetibacter sp. Classification (GTDB taxonomy): domain Bacteria; phylum Bacteroidota; class Bacteroidia; order Chitinophagales; family Chitinophagaceae; genus Segetibacter. The sequence goes on along the minus strand of JANPIA010000150.1, from coordinate 6,690 downwards.
CAACCAGAAAATAGCTTTCACATTGCACAAGGTAGAAGGTTTGAACTATCAACACATTGCAGAGGTTATGCAAACCTCGGTGGCAGCAGTGGAATCGTACATGCACCGTGCAAAGCAAAATTTGCGAAAACAACTGACGGCTTTTTATGAAAATAATAATTACGAGTATGAAACAATTTGACACCGTTCAAAAAATTGAAGCGATACTAAGCAGCATCGACAGCATTGAAAAAGCCGATGCATCCCCACTTTTTTACAGCAGGCTGCAATTAAAAATGAGTAAGGAAAAGCATGGCAGGTATACCCATGTCATTCGCTTTTTTGCCCAACCTGTTGTATCCATAGCGGCCATGTTCATTTTAATTTTATTAAACGGATTTGCCATCTCCAACCTTTGGCAGCAACAACGGCAGGTTCCGTCTACTTCCACATCAATCAACAACTTTGCAAAAGAATACGACCTGGCAATATCAACCGCATACGAACAATAAAACATTGCATGCATGAATTACTTTTCTAAAAATAAATGGTGGGCACTTGCAGTGATCATTTTATGTACCGCCAATATAGTAACGCTTATAATATTATGGACAGTAAAAACACTACCTCCACCGCCACCACAAATGCCATTACAAGCCGGTGGGCCAGGTAACTTTTTGATAAATGAACTGCGCCTGAACAAACAACAGCAGGAACAATTTGAAATACTGCGTAACGACCACCAGCAACAGGTTCGAAATATTAAAGACAGTATTCGCACGGCAAAAGACCAGCTCTTCAGCCAGCTTGGTGACTCAAATATTTCAGAGGTTGCATTACAACAAGCGGCTGCAATGGCAGCAAAATACCAGCAACAGTTAGACATGGTAACGTTTCGCCACTTTCAAAAAGTAAAAGCATTTTGTACCGCCGAACAACAACAAAAGTTTGACAAGATCATTCAACAGGTGATTCGGCAAATTGCACCTCCGCCCCCGCCTCCCGGTCAACCTCCACAACATCCCCAACACCATAACCCGCAAAAAGGTCCACCTCCGCAATAATCATCTTATAAAAAAAGTCGAACCACTACCGCAAGTTTTAAACATATTTCCCGTCTTATTATCAAAGCCATTACAATGAAACCCATCCTACCAGTTTGCATAACCATCGTGCTGCTTGGCGCCATCAACATCGCCTGTAAAAAAAGCAGTACAACAACTACTACTACCGGCGGAGCCACCGCACCAGCGGTATTTGCTAAATTCAACACATCCGTTCAGGTATCTTCCGACGGAAGTTTTATAACACTAAAAAGCACCGGGGTGCCCGACCATAAAAGCCCCTACTTTGCTACCACCGACAGCCGTTACGAAGCCTACAACGGAACGAATGCCGCCTATGCAAAAAATCCAAATTCAATTGTTACGCAAAGCCTCACCTTTAAAATACCGGCAAACCCAACAGTGGCTACTACCCACAGCGCAACACCGCTGGGTCCTATCGGTATCTCCATAAATGGGGTGCCTTTGTTCAACCAGTATGCCGGTCCTTCGCTGCCGCTAACCAACGAAATAAATTCGTTCGATCAATACAACGGGCACCCGCAAATGTCTGGTCAATACCATTATCATGTGGAGCCTTTGTATATCACCGCAACAAAAGGCAAAAGCGCATTAATTGGTTTTTTATTAGATGGATTTCCGGTGTATGGACCGCTTGAAAATGGGGTTACGCTTACCTCTTCAAACCTCGATGTGTATCACGGGCATACCGGCGTAACTGCCGACTACCCCGCGGGCATTTATCATTATCACACAACCAGCGACGGACCCTATATTAATGGAAATGGCTTTTATGGAACTGCCGGAACCATTACCCAGTAACCTTTGCAACCTTTAGGTTATAATTTTTTTGGGTAACAAACATTTGGTTTTCATAGCATCAGCCTTGCGTCGCACACTTGTACATTTTGCAGGTATTGCATCAAAAGGGTAGAGATGCCCCAAAAAAATACCAGCAATACTTGCATGATTTTACTGGTAAGCCAATTAAAAAATTCAGCAATTTATCAAACACAAAACAATTACAATGAACACAAAATTATTATTGACGGTGTTTACAATGTTGATGGCAACAGCATCTTTTGCACAGCCGCCAAAACCGCCATCCACTGCCGAAAGACTGAAACATGTAACCGAAAAATTAGAAAAGGAATTGCAACTAAGCGCCGATAAAAAACAAAAGGTGTTGAATGCCTATAAAGATTTTTTTGAAGCAGCAGAAAAATTACATGGCAACAATCCTCCGCCTCCTCCTCCCCCACCACCGCCAGTTGATAAAGAAGAAATGGACAAATTGCTGAAAGAAAGAGATTCAAAAATCAAAGGGATTTTAAACGAAGAGCAATTCAAAAAGTTTCAATCGGTTGAGGCAAAAAAGAGGCATCCGGCACCACCACCACACGATATGCCTCTACCTCCTCAGCAACTATAAAGCTGCAATCTATATCATGAAACCTGTAATGTTTATGGTTGTGTTATCCCTCTTGTTTTTGTTTTCGTGCAAACAAAAACACCAGCAAAGCACCTACCTTCTTCCCTTTTATACTACCGCCGATTTTACACCACAATTTCTACAGCCACCTTCTGCAGACAAGGCAACGTTGCATACCATTCCGCCTTTCTCCTTTACCGATCAAAGCGGCGCGAACATCACAGAACAGACATTCGAAAACAAAATTTACGTAGCAAACTTCTTTTTTACCAGTTGCCCCGGCATTTGCAAAAAGCTCACCGATGGGCTGGCAATTGTACAATTAGCTTATAAAAATGATGACGACGTTTTACTCCTGTCGCACTCGGTTACACCAGAGAAAGACAGCGTGAAAAGACTGCAGCAATACGCCACCGATCATAATGTAGTGGCAGGCAAATGGCACCTTGTAACCGGCGATAGAAAAGCGATTTATAATATAGCCCGCCTTTCCTATTTTGCCGACGAGGAAATTGGCGTTCCAAAAAATGAAGATGATTTTTTACACACCGAAAATATTTTGCTGATAGATAGACACCGGCGGATACGCGGCGTTTATAAGGGCACTGATGCAGCAGAAATCAAAAACCTGATCGCTGATATCAGCACCCTAAAAAAAGAAACAAAATGAAATGGGCTACACTCTTATTGACTGTTCTTTATTTTGGCTGCTCTTCCAGCCAGCAAGGTGAAAATAGGGTAAGCATAAATGCAACATTTATTGATACATTGGCATTGCCTAACAAGCTATTCAGCATAAAAAACGGGTCAGCATATTATAACGGTAGTTTGTTTAGCGGTATAACCATTGAGCACAACGGTTCGGGCAGCATAAAATTATTGACCACCTATTTAAACGGATTGGAACATGGTTTTACCAAAGCCTTTTATGCAATGGCTCAACCGGAATACGAGCGCTTTTACACACGTGGCGAAAAAGATAAGCTGCACAAAGGATGGTGGCCCAATGGCAATAAACGATTTGAATATCATTTCAGCAACGGTGTTTATCATGGTGCGTTTAAAGAGTGGTATGAAGATGGAAGATTGGCAAAAAATATCCGCTACAACAATGGCAACGAAACGGAAGGCAAGGGTTGGCGCAACAACGGAAAAGTGTACATGAGCTTTGTAGTAAAAAATGGCAGGCGATACGGATTGGTAAATGCACAGCTTTGTTACTCGCTAAAAAATGAACGGGGCGAATATGTGGAAAATGTAAAATGAACATACATACGGCTATGGAACCTTAGCGTTGCCAACCCACGCCTCCTTGTTGATCTCATAAATAAAATTGAGCTTTGAAGTTTCTCCGTAATATTCCATTTCAACTTCACCAATTTTTTTACCGCCTAATTTTTCCATCGATTTTTGAGAGCGCACATTCACAGCGCCAATGTAAAAATGAACTTTGTCTACAAACCGGAAAGCATGGTCTATCATCAGTGTTTTTAGGGCGCGGTTATAGGTAGTTCCCCAGTAATCTCTTGCTAAAAAAGTATAGCCAATTTCTACTGCGTTCTTTTTTTCGTTTAACCCGCTGTAACGGCTGCTGCCAATGGGTTCACCCGATATTTTATCAAATACTAAAAACGCGCCTCCCGATTCAATGGCTCCTTTAAAATAGGTAGCAAACACATCACGTTTGTAACGATCCCTGTTGGGATGTTGCTCCCATATGAGCGGATCGGAGGCTACCCGGTAAAGTCTTTCAAAATCATCTTCTTTAAGAGGCTCAATTTTAATCACACCATCTTCCAGGGTAGGTTGTAATTCAAAATACATAGCATTGCTTTTTTCAAAGACGGGAGGAATGTTTGCTCATGAGAAATCTCCCGTGTTTATAGGGAAAATAAATTTCTATGTGAAATTTTTGCTAATGTCAAATCTATATTTTTTACTTGAACGCTGCACTTCCATACAGGTGATTAAATCGCTCACAGTGTATTAAAGCGAACTTATATTTTGTAAAATCAGGCATTCCTGTTATATCATACACCTGGTATCCGTTGGTAGACTTCAGGTCGCCAAGTTTAATGAAATTCACCGGGGTACTCTCGTGCGATAAATACACTTTGAGATCGGGACCATTTGTGGTTGAAAAATTTTCGAGCGCTAAAAAATATTTTCCCTTTTGCAAATAAACTTTAGCCTGCCCGCTTACACGTTCCGATCCTATTCCCATAAATTCTCCCTGCAATTGAAGTATGGCGGTTGTATCAACCCTTTCATTCAACATTTCGGTAGAGGTTTTTGTGCACGAAGCGCACAATATCAATGCAGAAAAAACTATGATTGCCGGAATAAAGATTTTCATATCACTGCGTTTAACGGGAGTTAACTAATGTGTATTGAATAGCGCTCAAAAACTATATACGGTTATGGATAGCAATTGGCTTTACCTAAAAAGTATAGGCAAAAATACTAATCCTCCCTAAAATTTTATGACGTTTGTTAATTGTATTAGCGAAACGGTTTTCAATATAAATGCAACCACCATTTGTTCAGCAAATTGCCTTTAACGTCCCTAGCTTCAAAGTTATTGGCTGTAGGATTTTCAAACGAAAAAAGTCCAGCCACGTTGGAACCGGTAAGCGTGCAGGAGGCCAGCGACACTTCTTTTTTGCCTTTTTTAAAACATTTATGGGTATCGATGTGCCGGAACCGGCCAACCGGGTAACACTATAACATGTTAGCGCAGCTATCATTTACTTTTGATTATATATTTTCAGTTACCACGAACGGATGACAGTTTGAGCTTACCAATCATCAACAAAAAAATAAATTTGACAAACAACAACAATGCATTGTTACGGGTGTGCAACCTCACCAGGATAAATCACAAAAACCCTATTATTGAGGACATCAGTTTTGAACAGCAACCCAACCAGAAAATTGCTGTTGCAGGTGAAACGGGCGCAGGCAAAAGCACACTGCTAAAAATGATTGCCGGTTTAATTCAACCCAACAACGGAAATATTTATTTTGATGGAGAAAGGGTTTTAGGTCCGGAAGAAAAGCTGTTACCAGGGCATCCGCGTATTGCCTATCTCTCCCAGCATTTTGAGTTGCGAAACAATTACCGGGTGGAAGAAGAACTAAGCTATACAAACAAACTAAACGACGGGGAAGCCGACACGATTTTCAGCGTTTGCCAGATCAACCACCTGCTGAAACGAAAAACTACAGAGTTATCGGGCGGCGAAAAACAACGAATTGCAACTGCCAGAGTACTCATTGCCTCACCAAGGTTATTGATATTGGATGAGCCTTATTCCAACCTGGATATGGCGCACAAAACCACCATGAAATCGGTGATAAAAGCCATCGGCGAAACCCTCGGCATCACCTCCATCCTCGTATCGCACGATCCGCTCGATACCCTTTCGTGGGCAGATGAAATACTGGTATTGAAAGATGGCCGGCTAATTCAGCAGGGTAAGCCAAGGCAAATTTATCATCAGCCTGGTAATGTGTACACCGCTGCATTGTTTGGCAGCTACAACCTGTTGAGTGATTCGGCAGCAAAACAATTTGGAATAAGCGCACCAACGCAATGGGGAAAACAATTGCTACTGCGACCAGAAAATTTCAACCTACAAAAAGAAAAAAATCATTTACCGGCAGCGACCGTAACGGCCATAAAATTTTTTGGAAGTTATACAGAAGTAGAGGTGATGACAGGGGGCAAAACTGTTACCGTAAAACATACCGCTGACAACTTACATATTGGTGAGGAGGTTTATTTAACCCTGGCAGATACAAAGGGATGGTATGTTTAATTGGCAGATAATCTATCGGGGTTACATTTTTGCTATGACAATTGTTCAAATAAAAACATGAAGAAGTTAAGCGAAATCCCGGTGAGTGTATTAGACCTTGCACCCATTGTAGCTGGAGAAACACCGGGGGATTCTTTTAAAAAGAGCCTGGAACTTGCAAGGCAAACCGAAGCCTTTGGCTATACCCGATATTGGTTTGCCGAACACCATAACATGGAAAATATTGCCAGTTCTGCAACATCCGTTTTGATAGGTTTTATAGCTGGCGGCACCTCAACTATTCGGGTTGGATCAGGTGGTATTATGCTACCTAACCACGCGCCGCTAATTATTGCCGAACAGTTTGGTACGCTGGCCTCCTTATATCCGGGGCGAATTGACCTTGGTTTGGGAC
>JANPIA010000149.1:0-11797 GCA_031424735.1 Segetibacter sp. | reverse complement strand
TAAAGGAGCTAACCTGTTTTTGCCACATACGGTGGTCCTGAAAACCGGCATGAACAAATAGCAGCAGGTCGCCTTGCCCACCTCCCTCAACGTAAATTTTGCTACCCGCAACATTGATATAGCCGCTTGCCAGCTTTTGTGCATTTGCACTATTGCTTAAAAAGATAAATGCTGCGCAGATAAACAAGCTGATCACCCCTTTTTTCATATTGTAGGTTTATCTACAAAATACCGCCTTTATTGTAACAGGGCAAAATGGTTTTGCCAGCCACAGCTACAGTGGCAATGGTCTAACTTTTGAATGCGCTTTTAAAAACTAATACATGCCCGAAGGTCCTTCCATAGTTATTGTAAAAGAATTGGTACAGCCTTTTAGGGGTAAAAAAATTGTAAAGGTTGAAGGGAACAGTAAGCTTGGTATTCAACGGCTGGCTGGTAAAATAGTTGATTTTAAAAGCTGGGGCAAGCACTTCCTTATTTGCTTTGATGGCTTTGCTGTTCGCATCCACTTTATGTTGTTTGGCTCGTATCGTATTAACGAACGCAAAGATGCGGTGCCACGGCTTAGCCTGCAGTTCAATAAAGGTGAGATCAATTTTTATGCGTGTTCCTTACTTATTATTGAAGGCGATGTGGAAGATGTTTATGATTGGTCGGGCGATGTGATGAGCGATACCTGGGATGCAAAAAAAGCCAGGCACAAACTGAAAGCGCAACCAGCCATGCTTGCCTGCGATGCCTTGCTGGATCAGAATATATTTGCGGGCGTTGGTAACATCATAAAAAACGAAGTGCTGTTCCGTATTAAAGTTCATCCCGAAAGTAAAGTGGGCGCATTACCTGCAAAGCAATTGAAAGCATTGATAGATGAAGCACGTATTTATAGCTTTCAATTTTTAGCATGGAAGAAACAATATGTTTTGAAAAAGCATTGGCTGGCGCATACCAAAAAAAGGTGCGTACGCGATGAAATTCCACTTATAAAAAAACACACCGGTAAAACAAACAGGCGCTCGTTTTTTTGTACAGCATGCCAGGTTTTATACCAATAGGAGGGAGCAAGTTATACATAGAAGCTTTCATTACGCTACATAAACCCTAACTCCAGTCTCGCTTCTTCACTCATCATATTCTTCGTCCATTTTGGTTCAAAGGTGAGGGTAACATGTACGTCTTTTACACCATCAACGCCCTGTACTTTTTGTTGTACTTCCTGGATGATTTCTCCGGCTACAGGGCAGGCGGGAGCAGTTAATGTCATGGTGATCCATACAACACCATTATCTATCTTGAGTTCATAAATCAATCCGAGTTCCATAATGCTTACGGGTATCTCGGGATCCTGTATGGTTTGCAAAGCTTCTTCTATCTTATCTTTTAAGGAGAGTTCCATAACTATTGCAATGTTTTTGACTGGTAGGCAATGGCATACATTTTCATTTGCTTCAGCATCGATAATAAACCATTGGAACGTGTTGGAGAAAGATGGCTGCGCAAGCCGATATCATCTACAAAGTGTATATCAGCATCGGCTATTTCCTTAGGCGTGTGGCCGCTTAGCACCTGAACCACCATGCTTACCAAGCCTTTTGTGATAAGCGCATCACTATCGGCGGTGAAGAATAATTTACCTTCTCTATAATCAGCATGCAACCAAACCCGCGACTGGCAACCTTTTATAAGGTTATCATCTGTTTTATATTGTTCATCAATCAGCGGAAGATCTTTGCCCAACTGAATGATGTATTCATACTTCTGCATCCAGTCGTCAAACAGTTCAAAGTCTTCAACTATCTGGGCTTGCGTTTCGTTGATTGTCATATAGGCTCTATTATCAGGCTAATAACGTAGCAGCTTTTTTTATACCGGCAACCAGTTTGTCAACTTCTTCTTCGGTATTATAAAAGGCGAATGAAGCACGAACGGTGCCGGGGATCTTAAAAATATTCATCAATGGTTCTGTGCAATGGTGACCGGTGCGAACGGCTATTCCCTGCTTATCCAACAGTTCTCCTACATCAAACGGGTGTGCATTGCCCACCAGGAACGATATGGAGGCGGCACGTTCTTTCGCTTCACCTATCAACCTCAATCCATCAATACTTAGCAAGCCCTCCAAAGCATACGATATCAGTTGCTGCTCGCGTTCACGTATATAATCCAAGCCAATCTCATTTATAAAATCAATTGCTGCACCAAGCCCTACCACTTCTGCCACATTGGGTGTGCCCGCCTCAAACTTAAAAGGCAACACGTTGTAGGTGCTCTTTTCAAAAGTGACTGTTTTAATCATTTCGCCGCCGCCATGGTAAGGGGGCATTTCGTTCAGCCACTTTTCTTTTCCGTATAAAATACCCATGCCGGTGGGGCCGTACATTTTATGGCTGGAGAAAACGAGGAAGTCTGCATCTAAAAATTGCACATCAATACCAATGTGTTGAATAGCCTGTGCGGCATCTATCAAAACCGGGATGTTTTGAGCGTGTGCTTTTGAGATGATTTCCTTAACCGGGTTTACCGTACCCAGTGTGTTTGAAACATACGTTACGGCAATAAGCTTAACTGTATCATCCAGCATGTCATCAAACAAATCCATCCGCAGTTCCCCCTTATCATTTATCGGGATTACTTTCAGCGTAGCACCGCGGTCTTCGCACATCATTTGCCAGGGAACAATGTTGGAGTGGTGCTCCATTGCAGATATCAGGATGGTGTCACCCGGCTTAATATATTTTTTGCCAAAGCAGCTTGCAACCAGGTTAATGCTTTCTGTGGTGCCCTTTGTAAAAATAACTTCGTGTTCATGTTCCGCATTAATGTATGCCTGCACTTTTCTCCTTACTTCCTCAAAAGCATCGGTAGCTTTCTGGCTTAAAAAGTGTACACCACGATGTACGTTGCTATTATATTCCCTGTAATAATCGTCCATAGCCTTTAAAACAACATTGGGCTTTTGGGTGGTGGCTGCGTTGTCGAAATACACCAGCGGTTTCCCGTAAACTTTTGTTTGAAGTATCGGGAACTCGCTCCTTATTTTTTCAATATCGGGGGCGGTTGGGGTAGCTGTAGTATCGTTGTGATTAAACATGATCGTGATGTGCCTGTAAATATTTTTATGTTACCGGCTACGGATTTTCATGGCTTCATCGTTGTGTCACTCACTTGTACTGTAACAAAAAGATCAACGTATTTGTTGGAGATTAAACCACTTCAGAAGCTTCAAATTTATTGCCGGGGATATGATGTGTTATCAGGTCGTTTATAAAGTGTTCCAGTTCTGTTATCTTAATTTTTTCGGTCACATCAAACGCAAATGCATTCACCAATAAAGCTCTTGCAGCCTCTTCACCCACACCCCTGGATCGTAAATAAAACATTGCCTCTTTGCTTAGCTGGCCCACTGTTGCGCCATGACTGCACTTTACATCATCGGCAAAAATTTCAAGCTGCGGCTTGGTATTGATGGTTGCTTTTTTGCTCAGCAACAAATTATTATTCTGCTGAAAGGCGTTTGTTTTCTGCGCTTCGGGTTCAACAAAAACTTTTCCGTTAAACACGCCGGTGGCTTTATCTAACAGTACGCCTTTATATATTTCGTTGCTGTCGCAATGCGGGTGCTTGTGATGAATGAGTGAATGGTTATCTATCAACTGCTGGTCTTCACCCAAATACAAACCATATAAGTGCGTTTCGGTCTGGTCATCGTCCAAAGCTATGTTCAGGTTGTTGCGTATTAAGTCTGCCTTCGGCATGCAAAACGTATAGTTGCTGTACACGCTATGCCTTTTCTGACTTACATCTGTTTGGTTTACCAGCCTTGTACCCTTTTGCGCAGTTTGCAAAACATAATGATCGAAGAAAGCGTTTTCTTCCACCACCACTTCTGTAAGACTATTTATAAAGATTTTTGAGGAAGGATTGTCAGAAACAATTGACTCAATGATGCTCAAAGAAGCACCTGTATGTACTACTATTAAATGCCTCGGTTGAATAAATAAGTTGGCAATGGAAGTGTAGGTATGCACAATGTGCAACGGCTTATCCAATATTGCCTTCGCATCAATTTCAATAAACAAACCATTAGAAAATAAAGCCGTATTCAAAGCCGCAAAATGTTGGGTGGTTGCAGCGTTGTTCTTCGCAAAATATTTGCCCAGGCTGGCTTGCCGATAACCTTCTTTAATGCTGTGTACTTTTATAAACGAAGGCAATTCCGGACCCTCCTGCAAATGGCCATTCACTAAAACTAACTGATAACAATCCAGGTTGGGTATGGTGGCTTGTTGTAATAATCCTGCTGAGGCGCTTGCTTCTTTTGCAATGCCGTTTATATGATATTGTTCCTGCAGAAAAGGGGTGACAGTTGTGTATTTCCAATCCTCATCTCTGCGGGTAGGAAAGCCAAAGTGTTTAAATTTTTCGAAGCTGTTCCTTCTTGCCTGTTGCATGGTATCCGCCTCCCCATATTTGTTAGTATGGTCAAAGCCGTTTACAAGATCGTTGTATAATGGTATGGTAACTTCTTTCGTCATGGTATTAATTAAGCCGGTTGTTCCGTAAGTGATTCTTTCAGCCAGTCGTAGCCTTTCTCTTCCAGTTCAAGCGCCAATTCCTTGGTGCCCGATTTTACTATGCGGCCGTCGTATAACACGTGTACAAAATCGGGAACTATGTATTCTAACAAACGTTGGTAGTGGGTGATTAAAATAAATGCATTGTCTTTACTGCGAAGTTTGTTTACCCCGTTGGATACAATGCGCAATGCATCAATATCCAATCCCGAATCGGTTTCATCCAAAATAGAAAGCTTAGGCTCCAGCATGGCTAACTGGAATATTTCGTTGCGCTTCTTTTCTCCACCGGAAAAACCTTCATTCAACGAACGGTTTACCAGCTTTGCATCAAACTCAACCAGTTTTTGTCTTTCCTTGCTTAGTTTCAAAAATTGCTTTGCATCTAATGCGGACAGCTTTCTGTAAGCACGAATTTCATTCATCGCAGTCCGTAAAAAGTTGATGTTCGATACTCCGGGAATTTCTATCGGGTATTGAAACGCCATAAACACGCCTTCTCTTGCACGATCTTCTGGCGACATGTCTAAGAGATCTTTTCCATCCAGGTCAACTTCTCCTTCGAGCACTTCATAATTTTCGCGACCGGCTAAAACAGATGCCAATGAACTTTTGCCTGAACCATTGGGTCCCATAATGGCATGCACCTCACCGGCGTTTACTTTCAGGTTTATTCCTTTTAAAATTTGTTTGTCCTCAACTCTTGCGTTCAGGTTCTTAATAGTCAACATTGTTCCGATTGTTTATTGTTTAACCAACACTGCCTTCGAGTGTAATTGATAATAATTTTTGGGCTTCTACGGCAAATTCCATGGGTAACTGGTTTAATACTTCTTTTACATAGCCGTTTACAATTAATGCAACCGCTTTTTCTGTATCAATACCTCTTTGGTTGAGATAGAATATTTGATCTTCACCAATTTTTGAGGTGGTAGCCTCATGCTCTACCATTGCTGTATTGTTCTTTGTTTCGATGTAGGGAAACGTATTGGCGCTGCACTCGGCACCCAACAGCAACGAGTCGCATTGCGTAAAATTTCTTGCATTTTCAGCATTTACACCTACATGCACCAGCCCACGATAACTATTGTTACTATGCCCTGCTGAAATGCCTTTTGATATGATGCGGCTACGTGTGTTTTTGCCAAGATGGTACATTTTGGTACCGGTATCGGCCACCTGCTTATTCTTGGTAACTGCTATTGAATAAAATTCCCCCGTTGAATTATCGCCCTGCAAAATCACGCTTGGGTATTTCCAGGTAATGGCGGAACCGGTTTCTACCTGTGTCCACGAAATTTTTGAATTAGCTCCTTTGCAAATACCTCTTTTTGTTACAAAATTATAAATCCCTCCACGACCTTCTTTATCGCCGGGGTACCAGTTTTGAACCGTTGAGTATTTTATTTCTGCACCCTCCATGGCTATCAGTTCAACTACTGCTGCGTGCAGTTGGTTTTCGTCGCGCATGGGAGCGGTACATCCTTCGAGGTAGCTAACATAGCTGCCTTCGTCGGCAATTATCAGGGTTCTTTCAAACTGGCCGGTATTCTCTGCATTAATGCGGAAATAGGTTGATAGTTCCATTGGGCAATGAACACCTTTTGGAATGTAAACGAAAGACCCATCCGAAAAAACAGCAGTATTTAACGAGGCGAAAATGTTATCGGAATGCGGAACAACAGAACCCAGGTATTTTTTCACCAGGTCGGGATGTTCCTGAACGGCTTCACCAAACGAGCAAAAGATGATCCCCAGTTCCTTCAGCTTATCCTTGTAGGTGGTTGCAACCGAAATGCTATCAAAAACATAATCTACCGCAACACCAGCCAACGCTTTTTGTTCATTTAGGGGAATGCCAAGTTTGGCAAACGTTGCCAGCAATTCAGGGTCTACCTGGTCGAGACTATCGTATTTTACTTTGCTTTTAGGCGCTGCATAATAGGAAATGCCCTGGAAATCCATGGGTGGCAAAGTGAAGTTTTGCCATGTCGGCATTTTAGTTCGAAGAAAGGCTTCATACCCCTTCATGCGCCATGCTAGCATCCACTCCGGTTCGTTTTTCTTTTCAGATATATATTGAATGGTACCCTCATTAAGCCCTACCGGAGCCATATCCATTTCAATTTCCGTCACAAACCCAAATTCGTATTCCCGGGTTGCTATATCCTCAATTATTTGATCAGAATTCTCCATTAGTTAAACGCAATTATTTTTAAACAGAAAAACTTTCGCCGCAGCCGCATGTTTTAGTAGCATTCGGGTTATTAAATACCAGCCCTTTACCATTCAGGCCGCCAGAATAATCCAGTTCGGTACCGTACAGGTAAAGCAGGCTTTTAAAATCAACCACCACCTTAACGCCTTTATCTTCATATACCTCGTCTCCCTGTTTTAGTTCAGTATCAAATTTCATATCGTACTCCAAACCCGAACAGCCACCACCTTTAACACCCACCCGCACAAAACTCTCCGATGCTGCATTTTGTTTATCCATAAGTTGAGCGATGTAATCTTTCGCTTTTTCTGAAACTGTTATCATAAATAAAAACTCCTTTTAATTTTTTTTGAAACACCAATTCATCCACCAATTTGGAATGCATTGAAAAACTGTTTTTATTAATATTTTGCGTTTGCAAACCTTCAGCGAAGGTAACACATTAATACACGGACACTGATTAAATAGCGGTTAGCTATTGAATATTAGTCTTCATTAATTCAACTGCCTGTAAATATAACCCCAACCAAAAGTGCCGCAATTTACGCGACACTTATTCAGATGATTTACTATTTGAGATATTTATCAGTTGCTTTTGCGTGTTACCTGTTTTGCCAACAGCGCTGTGCCTAAACCTAATACAGCCACCGCGCCAAACGCAAAGCGAAGACCTGAAGCCTCAGCCAAAAACCCAATTAATGGCGGACCTATTAAAAAGCCAAGGAAACCTATTGTGGAAACTGCAGCAAGAGCAACACTAGGTGCCATGGAGGTTGATTTGCCTGCAACGCCATAAACAATCGGTACAACGGAGGAAACCCCAAAACCTACCAATAGAAATCCCAGCGTAGCTAGAATGAGGTTGGGCAACAATACCGCCAACAGCAAACCGGAGGCGATTAATATTCCACTAATGCGTAACATATATTGAACGCTAAACCTGCTTACCATCCAATCGCCCAAAAACCTGCCTGTTGCCATGGTTGCTGTAAATGCAACATAGCCTATTGTAACCAATGATGCCGGTGCTTCCACTACTTTCTTAAAATACACACCGCTCCAGTCTGCCATTGCCCCTTCACAAACCAGGCAGCAAAACGCGATCAATCCGAGTATCAACAGTTTGCGGTTAGGTTTAACAAATATGGGAGATGAATTATGCTCGCCATTGCTATCGGGTATGGTATGCTTATATGAAAATGCCATCAGTACCAGCGTAATTGCCCATACAATACCAAAATGGAACAGGGGTGATATACCCTGACCAACCGCAAAAGTTCCTACTAGTGCACCGGCAAACCCGCCTACGCTCCATAAGCCATGGAATGAGGCCATAATAGACCTTCCATAAATTTTTTCCACCCCAACAGCCTGGGTATTCATGGCAATATTCATCAGGTTTGATGAAAGCCCGAAAAGAAACAATGCTGCTACAAGTTGCCACACATTGGCTGCCATCCCCAACTGAATTAGAAGAAAAGGATACAATAAACCTGCAATTACAACAATGTTTTTGCTGCCAAATTTAGAAATGATCCATCCTGACAGGGGAAGGCTTGCCATTAGACCTGCGGGCAATGCGAAGAGAATAGTACCTAATCCCGCTTCACTCAGGTGCATTTCTCTTTGAATATCCGGTATCCTGCTCGCCCAGGTGGAAAAAGTAAGCCCGGCAACAAAAAAGAATATACTGGTGGCAATTCTGTAGGTTCGGATTGGTAATGAAAGTGCTATGTCCATCAACAACGTGTTTAAAATAAGATGATAGCGGTTGAACGACTGCCTAAACCGCCGTTCAACCTATTATTATAGGTACCGGTAATAAACTTTGTGTTGCGATTGCTGATCAAAGGCACGATGGTTCGCCGTTTTTTTATGCGAGATCTGTTTCCATTTGAAAAGCCTGATAATCGCTTTTAGTTTGGCAGGTAATTTTTCCAACGAATTAAAATAGTGAAGGTCAAAACGACCGGAATATAAACTGAACATGGTTTTTTGTTTTTGTGTTATCAATAATATTTAAGTCTTTCTCACAATAGGCAAAGCCGGCGTCGGTAATTATTTATTCATAACAAGCAATGGTTTGCGGGCTACCAAATGGTTATGCCGGCATCTTTATATGGTTTAAGCAAGTCGCTTTCAGGTGCAGAGGTAATTATGCCTGAAATTTCTTGAAGAGGGCAAATATTGAAGGCTTCAGCAGTATTTAGTTTTTCGGGTGTTGAAAGTGCGATCACCTTGCTGGAGGCACTTATCATTGCCCGCTTAACCGCACATTCATCGTAATAATGACCGGTAATGCCAAGCAACAAATCAATACTGCAAACCCCCAGGAAAAATATATCAGCGCGAATACCGCCAAAAAAATTAATTGCGTCGTGACCGGTGGTGATGTAAGATTCACGTAATAGTCGTCCACCTGCAAAAAACAATTCAATATCCTTTCGTTCATCCAACATATTAATGATAGGGAAACTATTGGTAAGCACCGTTAAATCAAAATCCTTCGGAAGCATTTGCGCCACCGCGAGTGCTGAAGTTCCTCCATCCAACAAAATCTTGTCCCCGCGTTTAACAAACTCAATTGCTTTTTTTGCAATAAGTTGCTTTTTTCTGATCGCATAATTCTCTCTTTCCCTAAAATCAAGCGGCCCGGGCGAATGTGGTATAGCGCCCCCTCTTACTTCTTTCAATAATTTTTGTGCCGATAACTCCTTAATATCCCGCCTTATCGTATCCTCCGACACCTTTAAAAGCTTACTCAACACGGGAAGCATTACTTTATTATCTTTTTGCAGGTAATCCAGTATTGTTTGAAACCGTTCGTGTTTAAGCATACATTCAAAAGTAAATTCAAATTCAAAATTATGCAAACTATTTAAAATGTTGCAACACTTTGCAAAAAGTATTAATTATTTAACACGATAGAAAAGCGGAAGGCATTATGGGAAAAACGTTTTACCCGTTCAAAAAATTTACAATTAATAACGAGAGTAAATGCGGATTTGCGCCTTCAAGCAAATGATGTGTGTTTGGAAGTACAGCTAACTGGCCATGGGGAAGTTCCTTATAAACAGTTAGTGTCTCAATTAACGTAACCATTTTATCCCGGTCGCCAATCATTATCATGCATTGGGTGGTAATGGAACGATAGTCGTAAAGCTTCAATGGGTTCTCTTCACCCAGTTGCGATAGCATTTCAGCGGTTTTTGCAAGTACTATACGCCAGTTTTGCGGGTAATGCACTACCTGCAATCTATCGGCAAACGCTGGTATTTTAGTTGAAATGGTGTCGGGGTTAAGCATTGCAACTTCGCGCCTGGCAATTTCTGCATCCCAATGAAACTTTGTGGCGAGTGTGATTACTTTCCCTATTTTTTCAGGATAATTTTTTGCGAGATACATTGCTACAAAGCCGCCCATACTGTAACCAAACAAATGTATGTTGGCTGATTGAATGGTATCGTCGCGTTCTTTTAGTTGATTGATGTAAGCGAGAATTTGTTCAGCAAACACCGGTATTGTAAACTCAATCGGCAAATCGGTACCCCCATGCCCTGTAAAATCAACAGGGTGAAGTATGTAATGGGATGTTAGAAGCGGAAGCAAAAATTCAAACTGCTCTTTTGAACTAATGGCGCCGTGCAATAGTATTAAATGCATTTTGATTTCGTTGGGGCACTATATATAAGATCGATATTGAATGAAGATGGTTGCTTGTACCCGTGGCAGGAAAATTGAAAAGACTTAATATGAGAAAATCTTCACCAAACATTTAAGCTATGAAACGGATAATATTTGCGGCTTCAATATTTTTATCGGTTGCCTGTCAATCACCCGAAAGCCGGACAGAAACGACATCAGACAGAATGAAGAGCACCGGTAATGAGAATGCTGTTTTAAACAGCCCGCCCGGCGGATCAACCGATACTTCCGGGGCAATCAATGGAGATACTTCGCACCCCGATAGCTTACGGATGAAAATGAATCCGGAAAGTATCAAGCATTAACCCAGGGTTGCACGTATCCCGTAAGTATTGATTAATGGTTGTTTATGTTACACCGCCTTTGTACTGCGAAGGCGGTTTTTGCTTCCGGCTAAAGCAAAGGCTTTATAAACTCTGTTTAGGTGGTAAAGCTATTCCGGATGCCTACAGAAATGTAAATCAGTGTTCATTATTTACCCGCACCCAACAAAGCTTTACCGGCACGGCTATTATTGTGTATTCCACCATCTACCGTAATAATTCCATTCACTAAAACGTATTGAAAGCCCTTTGAATATTGATGGGGTTTGATGAAGGTAGACAGGTCGCTCACTTCCTTTTCATTAAAAATAACGAGGTCGGCAGCAAAGCCTTCTTTCAATAAACCTCTGTCGTTTAATTTAAATTTTTGTGCCGGCAAAGAAGTCATACGCCTTATAGCTTCTTCAAGGGTTATTACTTTTTCCTCCCGAACATATCTACCCAACACTCTTGCATTGGTTCCATAACCACGCGGATGGGGCGCACCCTGGTTGAAAATCCGAATACTCGCATCGGAAGCGAACATGTTAAAAGGATACTGCATAATGTACTTTACGTCCTCTTCGCTCATGCCATGAAACACCATTCCGGCGCCTCCTTTCTCCATCATCTGTAATATGGTTTCGGCTTCGGAGGTTGCATTATGTTTTCTGCCTTTTAACGTGTTTACTTCCTCAATGCTTTTGCCATTTAGCAAAGTGTCTTCCTTATAATAAGCCACCACCGCATAACTAAAGTGTTTTAGTTTACGCTTCTTCAAACTTTTAATCATGCTTTCTTTTACATTGATTCGGATGGCATTAATGGCAAGCCTTGCATTTATTGAATCCTGCCCGTCGGCCAAAACCCATTCGGGTAACAGCGTGCTAAGCGAGGTGCTGCTCGCGGTGTATGGGTATTGATCAATAGTTACATCAAGCCCCGCCTCCCGTGCAGCTTTTACCATAGCCAATGTTTGTACCGACCGACCCCAATTTTGC
>JANPIA010000148.1:0-8560 GCA_031424735.1 Segetibacter sp. | reverse complement strand
GTGCCTTTTTTATAGATAGAATTATCTCATCGGGAAACAGTGGTTTGGTAACATAATCATAAGCGCCCAGTTTCATTACATCAACCGCAACTTTTATATCGCTGTAACCGGTAACAATGATCACTGGCGTGCGGGGGTACTTATCTTTTATTTTTATGAGAAGTTCTTTTCCATCAAAATCTTCCAGCCTGAAATCGCAAAGCACCAGGTCGGGTTGCATTTGCTCAAGAAGTTCAATTGCTTTTTTGCCGTTGTGGGCAAGGGTTACTTCGTACCCGTTTTTAGTTAAAAACCTTTTTAGTAAAAGGCACATATCCACATCATCGTCAATAACTAATATTTTGCTCATTGAATGCTTATTGTTTTTTATTGAATTGAAAGTTAAACTGTGTTAAGCCCACATACGCCTTAATTGCGCTACGGGTATTTGCAATTGCTCACGGTATTTAGCAATGGTTCTGCGAGCCACAATAATGCCTTTGCCTGCCAATATAGAAACCAACTGCTGATCGGTGTACGGGTTAAGTTTATCTTCCTTTTCAATAACCGCTTCTATCGCCGATTGAATAACACGGTTGCTGATCACCTCACCTTCTTTATTTATAATTCCTTCCGTAAAAAGGTTCTTCAACAAAATTATACCAAACGGGGTATCAACATATTTGTTGGAGGTTACCCGCGATACGGTGGAAATATCGACCCCAACTTTATCGGCAATATTTTTCAGAATCATTGGCTTGAGCAGGCTCACATCGCCATATATAAAATACTCCCTTTGCAACGTGGCAATAGCCCGCATAATTTGCATCATCGTAGTTTCTCGTTGGCGGATGGCATTTACAAACCACTGTGCGGAATTGAGTTTGCTTTTGAGGTATTGGGCGGCTATTTTATCTTTCTTATGGTTAGCAGTTTCAACCGTTTCCATTAACGACTGGTTGATATAAAGCGAGGATGACCGTGAACGAAAAAGGTTGATTTCTATTTCCTCGTTATCGTTAACGGTGAGTATAAAGTCGGGAAGAATGTTGTTGTTGACCGGCTGCGCGCCTTCAGCTTCGGAAATGGGTTTCATTTTCAGGGAAGCCAGCAATTTTAAAATGATCTTTAATTCATCCTCATCTATGCTGAGCGACTCCATAATTTTTTCCATGTTGCGGTGGGAGAGATCCGTAAAATTGTTCTGCAACAATTGTATGGCCTTCTTTACATCCGGGCCTTTCTTTTCAAGATGGTACAATTGCAGCAGCAGGCATTCACGCGTGTTTTGTGCTGCAATACCAACGGGTTCCAGTTTCTGCACTTCTTTTAATACTTCTTCCAGTTCGGTCATTTCTACAATAACCCCTTGTTTAAACGACAGGTCGTCGGCCATGTTCTCCAGGTCCTGGGTTAATAAACCACTGCCGTTCAGGCAATCAATTATGTAATCAGCTAAGTGAAGCTGGCGTTCATTTAAGTTTAAGTATTGTATTTGTTCACGAAGATTTTCCCTGAAATCGCTGTGCGCTTTTATGGGAATGTTGGGGATCGCATCGTTGTTGAAATAATTTTCGTACTCCAGTTTGTAATTGGGTATGTCGTCGTAACCATGTTCTTCCCAGTCTTCAAAATCCTGTACGTCATCCTTGGAGTATTTATCAACATCTACATTTTCCTCTTCATTGTTTTGTTCCAGCAGTGGATTTTCTTCTATCTCGTCGCAAATGCGTTGATCTAATTCCAAAACATTCAGGTGGAAAATATTCAACATCTGAATTTGCTGTGGCAAAATTTTCAGCTGTTGTTTTTGGGTTTGGATTTGTGAAAGCATAACGGTTTTGGGTTTTGGTATAGGTTATAAATCCAACTTAGAACCAAACTTCATATATCAACATTATTTATACAAAATTTTAGTTTTCAACAGGTTATAAAACATATACCGTCAATACTACAATAATAAAATCATTTATTTTTTTATGAAACCAACAATTTGTAGACAACTTTCCCCAGATTTGTAAAAATCGTTCTGTGAAAAAAAACCTGCTCCTGTTATACATTGCTTTTACAGTATCGCTCGTAATCACGCTTGTCATCTCCAATAAGTTTTCGGAACAGTTTTATCTACTTATCAAATACAATTCGTCGGTTGAGCGAACTGAAAATGTACTTACCCAGATTGCTAAGGTGCAATACAAATTATTGGAGGCAGAAAGCAACCAGCGCGGCTTTTTAATTTCACGTGACAGTGTATTTCTGCGCGAGTTTGTTGAAGATGAAAAAAGCATTTATAAAGAAATGGACAGCCTTAAAAAACTCATCAAGGGTTCCCAGGTGCAGGAGCGCAACATTATTAAACTGAAAGCCGCTGCCGTAACACGACTGCAAATTTTAAACAAGGTTTTAGATGATATAAAACCCGGTAAGCTCGATTCGTTTCAGCAAAGTGTAATGAAGGGTAAAAAAGTAATGGATGATTTTTTACAGCAGGCAGCAAAAATGGAAAGGGAAGAAAGGCAGTACCTGGCAGAAGGAGAAAAACTCAGGAATGCCTATGCAGAAGGCGCACCAGTTTACCTGAAATTGTCGTTGATTGTTTCGCTGTTTTTGCAAATGATCACCTTTCTTTTTCTCATCATCGAGTTTCGTCGCAGGCACAAATACCAGCAAAAACTGGAGAAGAATTTTCATGATTTGCAGTACACGAATGCTGAGTTACAACAGATCACTTTTATAGCATCGCACGACTTGCAGGAGCCATTGAGAAAGGTGCGAACATTTAGCGAAATGCTTATTATAAAAAACAAGAACGTTCTTAAAGATGAAAGCAGGATGATGCTTGAACGTATAGATTACAGTGCCGAAAGAATGCAGGGATTAATTACCGACCTGGTAAACTATACCAGCCTTCTTAATACGACTGAAGTGTTGAAAAAAACAGATTTAAAAGTTTGTGTTGCTTTAGCTGAAACGACCATTCAGGATATTTATGAAAACAAAGTAAAAATAGATTTTACCAATTTACCTCTAATAAAAGGCAACGAATACCAGCTTACATTATTGTTCAAAAACCTGTTTGAAAACGCCGCAAAATTTGCAAAGGAAAATATGGATCCACGGGTAAATATCTCATACCAAATAATAAAAGCCACGGATATTTTGGATGCAAATGGTTTGTTGGCTGAACAATATTATAAACTTACCATTGCCGATAATGGAATTGGCTTTAGCAATGAATTCGCTAAAAAGATTTTTGATATTTTTCAAAGGCTTCATTCACAACAATCATCTTACAAGGGCAAAGGTATAGGGCTTGCCATTTGTAAAAGAATAATGATAAACCATGGAGGTTTTATTACTGCTGATGGAGAACCAGGAATGGGTGCTAACTTTCACTTGTACTTTCCCAAACAAGATGTTTAAGCACAGAATCACTTCAATTTAAGGTGTCGAAAATTTCCAAGTAAAGTCAAAGCACGCTTCTGTTTCAGGTAGAATATCACTTCGTCAAATTTTATTTCTACGCCAGGTAATAGCATGCATGATGTTATACATTCTAATCCCTGCCTAAATATCTTGGTCATTAATAGTGCTGTTAAATAGTAAAAAGGTTCATCACATTGTATTAAATATTTGTACCGCTTATTTGTGGCAACTTATTTATTTGATTCGCTCATGTTGTAGAAAGCTTTACTCTATTACATTGACAACATTGGTACGATTATTATTACTATACTATTAAAATTATTCATCACTAAAATTTATAATCATGTTACGCTGGACAATCACATTTTTAATTGTTGCGATTATAGCCGCAATATTTGGTTTTGGTGGAATTGCTGCTGGTGCAGCCGGAATTGCCAAAATATTATTTTTCATCTTTATCGTATTATTCCTTCTATCATTAATTGGCGGAAGAAAAACAATCGATTAACTATTAATAGACGAAAGGCAAGAGTGCAGCAATGCACTCTTTTTTTATGTTTTGATGGAAGGAAACTTTTGATCGAGACTCATGAAAAACTAAATAGCTTCTGAAAACAAAAAAGCTCCCGGATGTGCCGGAAGCTTTTATAGAAAATTTAAGGTTGACTATTTTGATGAACCTATACCCCAGTTTATACCCACATTTACCCCTATGTTGTTGTTAAACCGTTTGGGTGCTGTACTTCCTACAAGCGGTTCGCGAATGTTTAAAAACCCCTTGTAATAATTTATATCCGCCATAAACCATGTGTTTTTGACCAGCCTGTAATTTAAACCCGCAGTTGCGTTTAAACCGATATCGAAATGTTTGTACAAATCTCTTGAGCGAGCTACGGATGTTTGTGTTACGGTGCCGGAAACACTTTCAACTTCCTCTTCGCCACCAATAAGAAAACCAAGGGACGGCCCGATAGATATTTTTGGACGTATCCGTTTACCCGGTGTGCCGAAAAAATACATCGCTTTCAGCGGAACCCTAATGTAATCCAGCGAGGTTGTGCGGGTAACGTTATTCACTACCGACTTTCCACCCTCAACAGAATATTTCAATTCTGCACCAAAACCAAAACTTGATTTTGTACTGTGTATAAACGACAAACCTATGTTTGCCGCGGGCTTAAACCGGGAGCCTGTATTGTTTGAAAACCAGGCATGGCCAAAACCTCCATTAATGCCCAACGAATTGCTTTGCGCAGTTGCTGCCAAACTTCCAATGGTGATAAACGTTGCTAAAAAACCTTTTCTAAATCCTTGTTTCATTGTTACATATTTTTGAACGCTATTGACAAAATTCAAGCCAGTAAAGCAATTGATAACACTCTTTTTTTGAAGACTTACTCACATTCCTCTCATCTATGGTTGAATGCTGAACTGAACGTATAGGTAATGTCCATTTGTTTCTACACTTCATTTTTGTTTATTGTTTTATGCCTTACTTAGCATGTGGCAATATTTTTTAGACTATAGTTTATCATGGTAAAAAAGAAGGTGCTCATTATTGACGACGAGGTTGACTTTTGCTTGCTGATGCAATTTTATTTGTCGAAAAAAAATTGCGAAGTGCAAATTTCACATACTTTGAAGGATGGGCTGGGCATTTTAAAAAATGAAAACCCCGACATCATTATTCTTGATAATAACCTGCCCGATGGATTGGGTTGGCCTGCAGCAAAGTCTATTTTAGCGGAGGTACCTAATGCGCATTTGTTTTTGATAAGCGCTAATAAACCTTCTACCAAGCCCGACATTGTTAACAGTAACTTTCATGTGGTTGAAAAACCAATTTCTATAACCCAGATCGATAACTTCCTGAAATAAATTACAACGGAGACGTTGTTATTACTGTGCAGAAATCTCCAAACTTTCAAACATTTATTTATGATTATCGAACAATCCCAAGAGCTGACCGCGCTGCCCGCAGATACAAATTCAGGAGAGTCGGCAGTGCAGGGCGGCGACAGGATAGTAAATGAGCAGGAACAAAATCAACCCACCAACCAGGAGGAGTTTATTGACGATACGCACCGCAACAATGAGTTTTCCAACTCGCCGCAAACCGGACTTCCAACTATTGAAGTTGAAAAAACCACGAAAGATGGTGGAACAACTAAAGATAAAGCGAGGGGAGATGATACGCTAATACCGGAAGTGGGTAACGACTCCGATGAAACGGGCGAAAAGGCGAAGACGATTGAAGAATAGAGGTCACCATGCCCGTGTTTAAAATGACTTGCCATGGGTAGCATCGATCAGCCTGTTTGCAAGTGCTGGAAACATTTTAATCAGGCGTAAAAACAGACTGGTGGAAGCTCCGCCGAAAAACCGCTGCACTATACGACCCGTAGCCAATCTTATTTTAAATTTTTGCAACCAATTTTTACTGTACGCCTTTTCCATTTGTGTACGCGTGATCTGTTTGTTTAAAAACAGGTCTATTTGTACAAAGGCAAGTTTGCTTGCATGCATTGCCATACTCATTCCATTACCGCAAAGCGGTGTTATCAATCCTGCAGCATCCCCCAGCATTAGCATATGATTGTGCGCCTGGCTTTTTTTATTGAAACTAACCTGCGAAATAACCAGGGGCGCATCGTATAAAAATACACTGGTGGTAAAAATTAATTTCAGCATTGGATTTTTCCAGAGAATATTTTTTTCCATCTCTTTTATTGAATTACCACTCGCTTTCAAATTGTTTGCAGTAGTTAAATAACATAGGCAACATTTTCCATCTTCAATTTGCGATATACCGCAATACCCATCTTTAAAATTGTGGAGGTTGATGGTGCCAGGCTGCTGTGCAAAATGAACATGATACTTTACGCCAATGTAGTTGTTCAGTTTACCGGGCTTTTTATCAATAAATGAACGCTTCATTTTTACATCCAGGTTACTGCGCTTGCCAAAGCTTCCCGCACAAACCGTAGCATGGTAGGTTACTGCTCCGGTGTAAACACTAAAAAGGTTACCGGTAAATTCTACATTATTCACTTTTGTTTTTGTAATAACTGATACGTTGCTACTTAGAGCAATTTGGTATAAAGCTTCGTCAAGTTTATAACGGCTAATGCCAAAACCGCCGGGCGATAAATTAAATTCATAATTAACGCCGGCAGGATCGCTTACCTGCAATTTGTTTATAAAGGGCAGGTTCCAATCTTTCAGTGGCACACCAAGCCTTTGTAAAAAGTCAAAGCTTTCCATACCTACATACTCGCCGCACACTTTGTTAAATGGATATTCTTCTTTCTCAAAAAGTATGGTTCTATAACCCTTACCTGCGCTTTGAATAGCTAAGCAAAGTCCTGCAAGTCCGCCGCCAATAATTGCGATATCGTAATGGTTTGTATCAGCCATGCCTGAAAGTTATCAAATACCTGAAAGCCCATTTCCATTGGATGTTAATTGACATAGCCGCGCCTTTGGCAATGGCTTTCCACTCGGGCCGGGTAAAGCCACGGGCAACGCTCAAGGGTGCATCGTTTTTAACAAGGTAGGAACGTGAAAACAGTCGTGTGATAATTTTAATGGACCAATAAGCAAAAGGATGTCGGTGAAGGTCGTTGATAAAAAAGCCCGCTATGGAATTGCTTCGCATCCATCGCAACTGCTCAACTAACTCTTCGGTAGTAAAATGATGACAAAATAAACTGGAGAATATTACATCGGGCAAATGTTGGAATTGGACCAGCCTGTAATCGCTCACTATCCATGTATAGAAATTGTTGCCTGTTTGCTTTTTTGCTATTTCAATGCATTCAGGTTTGATATCGACACCGATAAAATTCGCGGGTATGTTGTTTTTATCGCACCAATTTTTAAGTGCGATAAGATTATCGCCACCTCCGCAGCCTATTTCACAAACTACTAGTTTATTTCGCTTTCCAATTACTTTCCGTAAACCGGCAATCGAAATCGAATGTCCGCCTAACCAGGTATTCACTATGTTCAGTTCCTGCATATTCCTTTTCAATGCTTCAAAAGGAATGTCCTCTTCATCGAGTAATTCTTTTTTGTATGATCGGGTACGAAGGTTCATACTTTTTCAGCTATAAAAGTTTCCATGGTTAAGCCAGGGCCAAAAGCAACACCCAACACGTTTGCAGCCTTGTCATCCAAACTCTCCAAAATATCTTTCAGTACAAATAAAATTGTTGGCGACGACATATTGCCAAACTTTGAAAGAACATCGGCGGAATACTGCAAGTCTTCTCGTTCCAGTTGCATCTTTTGTTGAATAACATTCAATATTCTTTTACCTCCGGGATGAAAACACCAATGTGTAATTTGCTCCCTGGTAAGATTTGCATGACTTAGTGCACCTTCCACAAGCAAACCAATATCGTTTTTAATTAGCTCCGGAATGTATGCGCTCAGGCTCATTAGAAAACCCTTTGTTGTCATCTTCCAGCTCATATCATTTTTACCGCCAAACGATACATGGGAGTAAAAGCTTTTTAGTTTTAAAGAGTTTGATTTTTGGAGGATGTTGCTCACTAAAACCGCGGCGCTTCCATCGGAAAACAGAAGGCTGCTGGCCGCGTTATCTGGTGTAAATTCTTTTTGAAAATGAAGCGTGCAAATCTCCGTGGCAACAATAACTACGTTGGCCATAGCTTCGCTATCACAAATCATTTTAGCCAACTTCAGTGCATGAATGGCGGCATAGCAACCCATAAAATTTACGGAAGTTCTAAAGATGCCCGTGGATAATTCCATCGCTTCCATTATTTCCAAATCTAACCCCGGTGCACTCATGCCGGTGCAACTTACGGTAATGAGGTGCGTGATCTGTTTTGGAGAAATATAACCTTGAATGCATGCTTCAATTGACTGTATGGACAGGGGCAATGCATGGAGATGGAACAAGTCCAATCGCTCATCGAGCAATGGAAACCCGGTATCTTTTTCGTTGGGGATAAAATTCCAGTCGCCGCCAGGTTTACCAAAATCTTCAATAACAGAATACCTGTTTTGAATACCACTGTGCGAATACAAAAATGCAAGCTTCCGTTTATCGGCTTCGTTAAGCTGGTAAACCTGCTGCATAAAATGTAGTATGTCTGTTTGGGAATGACAGTGCTGTGGTAAAGCC
>JANPIA010000147.1:0-3789 GCA_031424735.1 Segetibacter sp. | reverse complement strand
TCTGCCAGTTGCTTTTTCAGGCTAACATCCATGCCATCCTGTAGGGCTTGCAATGGGTCAATGGGTTTACCCAGGAGACCAAAATCGGGGAGGAGAATTCCCCCAAGACTCATAGCTGATAAATGGAGAAAATCTTTTCTTTTCAATGTATATCTCTTTAGGGTGAGTAACGAATAGACAAAGTATCCCTTTTTTCATTCACTCCATTAACCATCCTTATATTTTTTTTCGAACCACAGAAAGCCGGCGCAAATGATGAAGAGGAGGAAGAAATAAATCTTCGGAACTTCTGTAATACTATCAGTAGTAAAGGTTGCTTCCTCGCCGGATTTATATGGATGAGCAGCAGCATATTTTTTTGTTGCATTTATTTTTTCCAGTGCTTTGATCCCTTTCCAGTCCGATTTGCCATATACATACCACCAATAAAAATTTCCATTGTTTGCAATGAAAGGTTGCCAGCCAGAGGAAGCTGACCAATACATACCATTCCATTGATAAGGCAGATAAATATGTTGTTCTAAATGCATGAAATCCTCCCCACTCTGCGCCTGTGGTATACCTGCAATAGAAGTTTGCAATTGCACATGAACCGCTTCATTTATTTGGGGAACTGAGGGGGTTACACTCCATACTTCCTGCAACGGAATTTTCTTTGCCGCCTTGTGTATAAGCCACGACCAATAACTGCTGTAATCCTTGTTGTTGCCCGATAACTGCCATGTAAATGTATTGGGGATGGTGGTTAATATTACTTTACCCTTACCCGCCATTTTACTATTTGCCACTATCCGCAAATGCTGATCTCTTACCAGCGGCTGTGTACCTGAAACATAGCGTATGTATAACGGCTGTTCTATTTTTAGTTGCGAGGTTGAATGACTGGTATCGCCCAGGTTAAGTTTGATTGAATGTTGAATACTATCCCTTGTTTCAATCAAAGGAAAAGAGTTTGCATAGAATGAAGAAGATTTTGTTACGACATCAGACTTTACTATCAACCCGATACCTTTTCCTTCAACATGGTTCTTAAGTGTTGCTATATCTCTACCGGGGAGCTTTGCCAGTTCGGATCCGTCAGCTATCACCAAATCAAATTTATCGAGTAACGAAGTGGTGATGCGATCAAGTGGAAGTGGTGAAATGTTTACAAACTGTTTATCGGTTTTGCTTTGACTAATGGTGGTGCGAACCGCAAACTTATATTCGTTTTGAGCCAGCCAGTTTTTTATGAATTTATTTTCAAAATCGGGGGAAGCTGCCAGCAGCAAAATACTAAGTGGTTGTGGAGCTTTTACTAAAACAGGGACTGGCTCATTTTCCACTGTGTCTTTGCCGGACAATACATGAATATAATAGACAGCCTTATCCAAATGGTTAGGTGCGGTGGTTAATTGAAAGAAAGCAATTTGCTTTGCCGGGATGGTAGTTGAATCGAGGTTTGTATCAAAGCCGGATAAAACAATTTTTTTAGCGGAAGAAGATGTATTATGAAAGCTCCCCTGCACCAGCAAAGGTTCACCTGATATAATTTGCTGCGACCAGCCAATGGAGGTGATACTGTTTTCTACAACAGCCGGATGAAATATGACCGGGGAATTGTTCAACAATTCAACATCGCTTTCACTTAAACCATTTCCAAAAACATGTATGGCTTTATATTTTTCTGCGAGGGAAGAAACGTCGGGAATGTAGGTTGCATTGAAAGCTTTGATGGATTTGGTTGTGGTGAAAACATTGATGCCCGCACTTGTGAATTTTATTACGCTGTCATCATGATATTCTTCCGTTAAAAAAATAGCTTCTCCGGCGTTTATACTTCGTTGCCGATGTATATTGATGGGCAATGCCAGGCACGCTAAGCTGATGACACCAAGTGCTGAAGCAATCATTCTTCCGGCTAACCATATTTTGATTGGACGCTCTTTTTCTTTCCACAACAGAAGCATCAGAAGCAACAAACAAAGTGATATGACAACCAGGTTCCAAATCATATTATTGTCGTCCACTTTTGGTAAGGTTCATAAAATAATGCTTCGATAATTCCATATTTGGTTGGGTGCCTGAGGAGGGAAGTTTTTCTGCAACCTCCGTCATTTTTTGCAACCCCCGTTCTGCATGGTTGATGTCCTTTATTCTGTAGTCATCATTCAAAATTTTTCTTAATGATGAAAGCGAGACTAAGTATGCAGCAGGCTGATTGGCTGCCCAAACACTCAGCTGTTGATAAGCTTGCTGCAATATTTCCTTTGAAGATTCTTTTAAATTGCCACTGGCTTTTAATTGCTCCAAACTTCCCATTGCCTGCCGTACTACTATTGAATTGCCGGGGTTTTGAAAACTTTCTTTTGATATGGGTTGGGCAATCTTTGAAAGGTCGCCACTCAGGCGTTTATCTAATTTGAGTGGTGTTGTTTTGAAGCCTGTTTTTGGTACGTATGCCCTAGACTTCTGCTGTAAATCTTTTAATAGCAAAAGGGCTTTGTACTCATAGGGCAATGCTTCCTTTGGCAGAAAAGTTCGAAGTTTTAGTTCCGCATTCCACATCTCGTTCAGCGTTGCCTTTAACTGCTTTTTTGTTGCCGGATCAAAGAAAGATGCATCCTCTGCGTTGTCGTGTTTATGGGTGAATTGTTCCATTAATTGATCTGCACTGTTCGCGTTATCATCATCGGCGTGCTCCTCCTCATGGTGTTGCTCACCACCGATCTCAACATTAGTTTCTTCTCCCAGAAACTTGCCGTAACGCATGCGCAACAGCTTTTGATCAACGCCCAATTCATCGCTCTTTTTCTTGAATGCCTCAGCGGTTATGGTAGCTCTATCCTTAAGCAACTGTTCTGTTTCAATAATTATTTGCCGCTGGCTTCTAAAAAGATCAGGCTTAACATCGAGGCTCATTACAACACCCTCCAGGCTCATCATATCTGTGGTATCCTGCAGGGTAACGATATAAACCTCTGAGCGGGCTTCCTGTTTGTGATTATCGGTAGTGCTGATAAAAAAGTACAATTCATCGCCCGGCTTCATGCCCAGGGCTTTACAATCGATCGTCTTTTGTAACCGATAATCCCTGCGCCCTGGTGCAAAGTTTGCGAACGACAATTTCTGTTCTTTAAAATTGACACCTTCGCCGCTGCCACTCGAAATGGTTGCCGATATACTTGCAGCAACAATACCATAATCATCAGCAAGTGTAGTGTTTAATTGTAGCCGTTCAGGTTGTCCATAATTTATATAAGTACTGGGCTTGGGCGATTGAATAGAAACAGTGGGTGCACGATCTTTAACGGCTTCTATCTTATACAAGTCAGATAGTTTGCTGTTGATTTTTACCTGGTAAAAACCGGATGCTTTTATAAGCTTCTGTGTGTTCCAGCTCTTATGTTCATTGTCACCCGCAAGCTTCAATATAGAACCATCATTAAACACAAGCGACACCTCAGTAACAGCCATGTTTGTTTGCAATTGCCATGCAACGGTAGCACCTTCCTCCGCTAATAAATTAAACCTGTTTTGAAGTCGAACGCTGTTGCCGGTGTAGGCAGGTGGAGTTATGACAACATGGATGTTTTTAATTTCTGCAGGTCGTTTTTCCGGGGTTGCGCTTAGGGTAGATGATAGAAGCGAACGATCGTTCGTGTTTGCCAGGTTGGTTTTATATGGAATTTTATAGAGCCCATAGCTGGCTAGAAATGCAAAAAGTAGAATGATAAGTGAGATCGTGAATCTTCTTTTAAAAGGATTGTGGACGTCAATTGCTACCAACACTTTTTCAATTTTCCTGAC
>JANPIA010000146.1:0-7626 GCA_031424735.1 Segetibacter sp. | reverse complement strand
AAATTTCATTAAAAACGTGCGCTCTATTTCATTGAATTTCAATAGTTAAATCTATTATAACAAGTTGGCTAATCACTTGCGTTCATGTCATTCTGTTGTAAATTTGTTTCACAAAAACCTAAACGGTCTTTTCTTCTTCCTGCTTATCACCCGGTATTTTGTTTCACCGTCTTATTTTTTTAATACTAAACTTTGTCACTGAATGAAAATGTCAATGATTAAAAAATTTACACTTTTAGCCGCAGCCGCGTTTTTAGTTCATTTTCTTTTTGTTTTTGCTTCCGAAAAATATTTACCTGAAACACACACTAATGCCATTGAAACCATAAATGTTGAGAGCGAACCAGCAGTTTCTAAACAGGTTGTTTCGTTATATGACAGTCTTCAGCTTGGTAAACTGGAATTAAGCAGCCAGGCTTTCGAATTTGCTTTTAAAGGTTATAACGCACTTTTATCCTCCGGAAAAGTAAAAAACCCAGATGTGATTTCGATCGTTGACTTTAGTTTGCCTTCCAGTAAAAAACGACTGTTCATTATCGATCTTAAACGTCAGCAGTTGTTATTTCATACTTATGTTTCTCATGGGCGGAATTCTGGCAAAGAGAAGGCCTCACATTTTTCCAATGAGGATGGAAGCTTTAAAAGTAGCCTTGGATTTTATGTTACCAGCAATACCTACGAGGGAAAGCATGGGTATTCAATGCGTTTGGATGGTAAAGAAAAGGGATTAAATGATAATGCTTTAAGCCGTGGTATTGTAATGCACAGTGCCGCTTATGTAAACGAAGTTCTTGTTCGTACGCAAGGTTATATTGGCAGAAGCCAGGGTTGCCCAGCAGTACCGGAAAATCTTCACAAAGGGATCATTCAAAAAATTAAAGGTGGTACTTGTTTCTTCATGTATGGTGACGACAAATATTATGCAACTCATTCAAGTTACCTGAAATCATAATTTCACCTGTTTCTATTAAAAACAAAGGCAAAACGCTATAAGGGTTTTGCCTTTGTTTTTCTGTTTAAGCCGGTCTTATAAAAACATCTTTTTTATCAGCGAGTTATCGTGGTTGTAGATGTCTTCTCTAAAACTTAGCAAACCAGTTTCATCCACCCAGGCCGTATAATAAGTGATCAAAACCGGTATAGGATCTTTAACCTTCACAAATTTTTCCACGCCGGCATTCATTGCCTGCGCCATTTTTTCAGGGGTCCATTCTTTATTGTCGCGCAAAATATATTCTGCCATTTTCACCGGTTCACTTAATCGTATGCAGCCGTGGCTATAGGCTCTCTTATCTTTACTGAACAAACTTTTAGCTGGAGTATCGTGAAAGTAAATATTGAAATCGTTTGGGAAAAGGAATTTCACTTTGCCCAATGAGTTGCCCTCACCTGGTAGCTGTCTAATCACCGGAAAACCTCCTTCGGTGCTTACTATCTCCATATTATTTTTTTCGAGATAGTTCGGGTTACGCTCCATAGCGGGCATAATTTCTTTCCTGGTAATATCTGGTGTTATATTCCAGTAAGGACTAAAAACCACCTGGTTCAACATTCCGGTAAACATGGTGGTGTTATGCCCCTCTTTACCCACTACAACTTTCATATCAAACGCTTTAGCCTTGCCTTCGTAAACATGTAACACAAACTCAGGGATGTTCACTATAATCAAATTGCCCTCCTGCTGCGTTGGCATCCATCGCATGCGATCCATATTCAGTAGCAGTGTTTTTACGCGGGTCAATGCCGGTACATTTAGTTCCTTCACGAGCGACGCGGTAATCAGTCCATCCGGGGTAGAGCCAACACTGGTTTGAAAGGTCTTTACGGCTGCTTCCAGGGCATCGCCAAAAACCGGTGTGGTATCGTTAAGGGCTAATTCACCGGTTGCCTGCAGGCGTTTTTTTATAGCTAACACGGCAGGGGAGGAGGATCCTTTTTTTATTTTTTTTAAGTCGCCGGTTATGAGTTGCCAACCGCCACCTTTTACTATCGTGTAATACTTTTGAAGTTGTTGTTTAAGTAGTTTGTAAGGTTCGTTGGCATTTTCAAAATACTTATTGTCCTTATGTTTTTTAGTAAGAATAGAGTCTGCAAGGTACAAGGCATCTTCCCGCTTTCTGGGTACAAACCTCTCCATTTCCTTACGTTTAACGGTGCCGGGTTCGTAAGTGTTAAGTATATATTTTATAAAGTGATCGGTAAGTTTTAGTTCTGCTGTAATAAAAGGTTTACCGGAAGCACTTACCTGCAATGTCTCTTCCGATGCAAAATTATCTACCAGCTTTTTTAAAGCTTTATCCGATAGCAAGCTATCTTTACTATAGGTAGTATAATGGTTGTGGAGGTTCCAGAAAGCACGTGCTTGTTCGGTTAGCCCATCACTTGCAAACCAGGCAAACTGGTAATTACGGGCATTGTAGAAACTTTGGATGCGTCGGGCAATAGTATCATTTACTTTGTTGTCGCTAATAAAATTTTGAACGGAAGTGCTATCGAGAAACAAGTCGCTGTACGAGTTCTGGCTATTTATGCTTACATCGCGTTTGCTGATCTTTTTTTCTGCTTCTTTTGTTTCTTCACCGGATTGACTGGAAGTTTCGTTTTCGGAACTGGAATTTGAGTTGCTGTTACATGCGAATAAGCAAACACTCAATAGTGCGGGGATAAATAGTTTTTTCATATTGATAAAGCATTTTGCAAAAGCCATGCCTTCTATCTATTTAATGTACTTTACTGCGTTATTTGAACGCAACCCCCCGAAATCATTCGCTTTATTATTCTGCAGGATTTCGTCCCTTTACATAATTTTTCCACTTTTCAATCACTTGTTCTATATCAGGTGGTACCGCCGATTCAAAAAACATTTCGTTCCCAGAGGCAGGATGTTTAAAGCCAAGTGTTTTTGCATGAAGGGCCTGGCGCGGGCAAATGTCAAAGCAATTATCAACAAACTGTTTGTATTTGCTGAAAACGGTTCCCTTTAAAATTTTATCGCCGCCGTAAGTCGCATCGCTAAACAGCGTATGTCCAATCATTTTCATGTGCACTCTTATCTGGTGGGTTCGGCCCGTTTCTAAAATACATTGTACCAGTGTAACGTAGTTGAAACGTTCAATCACTTTATAATGTGTTATGGCTTCTTTGCCATGTTCTCCTTCCGGGTAAGCTTCAAACAATTTTCTGAAACGCTGATTGCGCCCAACGTGTGCCACAATGGTACCTTCATCGTTTTCCATATCGCCCCAAACCAGCGCTATGTATTTGCGTTGAACCGTATGGTTAAAAAATTGTTTTGCAAGATGAGCTGCCGCCGGTGCGGTTTTGCCCATAACCAGTAAGCCACTGGTGTTTTTATCTATACGATGCACCAGCCCGAAACGCGGCAATGCGTTTTCATCCAATCCAGGCTTTTGCTGCTGCAGGTAATACGCAATACCGTTTAACATGGTACCTGAATAATTACCGCTTCCGGGATGAACCACCATACCGGCTGGTTTATCTATTACCATTACAGAGTCGTCTTCATACACAATATTGATATCCATTTTTTCCGGAACAACATCCGTGGATTCCGGTGATTGATCGGTATAAACGATGATCTCATCGAACGCTTTTATTTTGTGATTGTTTTTTACATGTTTGCCATTTACCGTAACTAAACCTGCTTCAATAGCTAATTGAATTTTGTTTCGGGTGGCGTTTTCAATCCGGTTCATCAAAAATTTGTCAATACGGTAAGGCTCTTGTCCCTTATCGGTTCTGATAACTTTTTTTTCAAATAATTCTTCCGATGTATCCTCCTGCATTGTATCGAATTCTTCCGTCATTTGGCAAAGGTAAGGGGTGAGTGGGTCAATAGGTAATTGAGGCCTCAGGTCATTAGGTCATTGAGTAACGAGGAGATTGAATGGTTCATAACGATTGGGTAACCTGGCTATTAAAGTGTTGCTTGATATTGCATCGTAAATTATCTTTTAGACGTAGTGTAAAATCCGAAAACATTGTTCGTGAACATTATTGTAATGTGGTTGCTCTTCGCCAGGGGGCTATCTTTGCAGTTTATGAAACATTCTATTGTATTTGCCGACCTTGGAGCGTTACAACCATACAAACAAATATGGGACTACCAGGAAAATTTGCTCCGGCAAAATGTTGATGTCAAAACTAAAATGCGCAATGCTGAAACAGGTGCTGCCATGTTACACACAACCGATCATTTACTTTTTGTTGAACATAGCCCTGTTTACACCCTCGGCAAAAGTGGCGACGAAAAAAATGTATTGATCAGCTTGGAAGATCAACAACAAAAAGGAATTGAATTTTTCAGGATCAACAGGGGAGGAGATATTACTTTTCATGGCCCTGGTCAATTGGTGGGATATCCTGTTATTGATCTTGAACATTATAAAACCGACCTCGGCTGGTACCTCCGAAGCCTGGAGGAAGTAGTGATTTTAACCCTTGCGGAGTATGGATTGAAAGGGGACAGGAGTGCAGGTGAAACAGGCGTTTGGCTTGAACCTGGTGTACCGGGCAACGAACGCAAAATTTGTGCGATGGGTATCCGCTGCAGCCGGTGGATCACCATGCACGGCTTTGCATTTAACATCAATACAAATCTTTCTTATTTTGATCATATCATCCCTTGTGGCATTAAAAATAAGCGGGTTACTTCGCTTGAAAAGGAATTGGGCAGAACAGTAGATATGATTGGGGTAAAACAAAAGATGCTCGCAAATTTTGAAAGTGTTTTTAATGTGGAAATAACCGCACAACCGCAAAGCCGCAAAGAATAGTGAGTGTGAGCAGCTTTTAAAATTCCTTCGAAAGAAAAAATTTATTTTTCTCCTTCAACTTATCATCCTCGTACAACTCAAAAAGGAACCAGCCTGCGTGCATAAAGTTTGCCTTGTCTAAAATTAGCTGCGATTCTTTTACATGTTTAATGTCAAAAAGATGGGTGCCATCTTCTTCAAAAAACTTAATACTGTATTTTTTGCCGGCGGTATTGGGTAACGAAATGGTGATGCCATCGCGCATGGTATAAACATACATACTGGCTCTAAACATATCCTTGCCCATGTATGGAAGATACATGACCGTTTCGTTGTTTATAGCATACAGGGTATCCCGGGTATTTTGCATAACGGAATCTCTGAAAACACGGAAACGTGCCGGAACCATTTCTGCAAAAAGGTTGTCCCTGGTTTTTATTTTGATGGTAGCAGCGCCATTGCCAATACCATATAAACTCAGGCTTTTATCAAGTTCGTAATTGGAACCAAGTCGGTGGCTTTTCGTAAAAAAATAAGCGCCTCCTTCCAGCACATAAAACAACCGGTAAAAAATTCGGTTAGTCGGCATTTTTGTTTCACTGAATCCATTTTGCGGTAACTGCGGCGATAGCGACGAGAAGACTGTTTGAAAATACCGCAGGCTGTCGTACGACCGCTGCACATTTAACTGAACACAGTTGGGGTAAGGATTCACCCAACTAATGATTACTTTATTTCCTCGTTCTGCAAGGGTAAAATTGGGTAGGGTATCCTGGGCATGAATCGCTTTCAAAACTAACAGGCATATAAGCAGGCTAAATATTCTCTTCACCGTGTACTAACGTATTTGCGCCAAAGATAATTGCAGATGCGTTACAAAAATGATAAGCGATTTTGACCGATAGATTTATTGCCCTGCAAGCCACCGCTATGTATCATTAACAATGAACTTCCCGGTTTAAAAAAGTTGTTTTTTGCAAGATCGCAAATAGCATAAAAAAGTTTTGCGGTGTAAACAAAGTCAAGAGGCAGGTTGTGGTTATTGAAGGCTTCATTCATCCATTGCAGCAGTTCATTGGTATGTTTAGCATAGCCGCCAAAGTGGTATTTGTGCAGCAAGGTAAAGTGTCGGTTTTTAAATTGGGTTGGAAGTAGGTGTGTGATTTCTTTGTTAAGTGCGGTGTTACCTTTCATGCTGCTAATGCCAATTATTTGCTGATGGGGCAAGCAAGATGTTAATAGTCCGGCGAGCATAGTTCCGGTTCCTACAGATGCAAGGATATGTGTATAGTTGTTACCTGCCACATAGTTTAAAATATCCGCGGCACCTTTTGCACCGGTAGCGCCATAGCCACCTTCTTTAATCCAATACCAATTTAAATTTTCAAAACCTGCAGCCACTTTCTCTTTTTCTTTATATTGATCGCGGCTGATGAAAACCAGCTTCATGCCGTAGTGTACAGCATGTTGTAATGTGTGGGAATAAGTCGCCGGTTTCTCTCCGCGAATGATGCCTACACTTTCCAACCCATATACCTTGCAGGCGAAGGCTGTAGCAATAATATGGTTGGAATAAGCGCCGCCAAAAGTAGCTACGGTTGATTTTTGCAATTGCTGCGCTTCCTTAAGATAGTATTGCAACTTAAACCATTTGTTGCCACTAATAACCGGATGAATCAGGTCTAAACGTAATACATCTAAGGTCAAGTCCTTTTCCGTTAACCAACTGGAAGCGATGGGTTGTATAATGATCTTATTAAAATCTAAAGGGAGCGATTTTATTTCCATTCTAAAATTTATTGGCTGCTTATTTTGTAAACTTTAGTTTCGCAAAGTTTAAAAAAATTATATGCAACCTACCCTTGTAATTTTAGCCGCCGGTATGGCAAGCCGCTATGGCAGTATGAAACAAACACAATCGTTCGGTCCGAGTGGTGAAACGATTATGGAATACTCAATTTATGATGCAATACGTGCAGGCTTTGGTAAAGTGGTTTTCATTATCAGGGAAGAATTTGCTGATGGTTTCAAGGAAATATTTGAACCCAGGCTTAAAGGGAAGATCATAACAGATTATGTTTATCAGCAGCTAGATTCGCATTTGGGTAGCCACCAGTTACCTGCCGAAAGAGTAAAGCCCTGGGGAACCGCACATGCAGTTCTTTGTTGTAAAGATGCAGTGAAAGAACCTTTTGCCGTTATAAATGCCGACGATTTTTATGGCAGTGATTCATTTAATAAAGCCTACGAATTTCTTACTACTGAGTGCAATCCAAAAACATGGTGCATTGTTGGATATGAATTAAAAAGAACACTGAGTGAAAACGGAAGTGTGAGCAGGGGCGTTTGCGATGTAGATGAAAATGGTAACCTTACATCGATAAACGAGAGAACTAAAATTTACCGAAACGATGAAGGCAAAATAACTTATGAAGATGCGGATGGCTTACACGAAGTAAGTGAAGATAGCAGTGTAAGTATGAACTTTTGGGGCTTTGACACCAACGTGTTTGATATAACTGCCCAGCAATTCGATGATTTTCTTAGCAAAGAAATTGACAATCCGAAGTCGGAATTTTTTATACCCATTGTAGCCGATCACTTTTCAAAAAAAGGTTTAGGTGTTATAAAAGTTATTCCAACACAATCGCAATGGTTTGGCGTTACCTATAAAGAAGATGCGCCGGGTGTGCAGGCAAGTCTTGATAAATTGGTGGATGCCGCAGAATACCCGAAAAATTTGTGGGCAGATTAAAAGCTTGCCATTTTCTACACTATACCAAGACATCAGTTAAACAAATAAGTCCCACAAAAATGCAGGACTTATTTGTTTATGCTTATTGCAGCGAAA
>JANPIA010000145.1:0-8142 GCA_031424735.1 Segetibacter sp. | reverse complement strand
TTACCGATAAGGGCATTGTACATGCGCATTATTTTGTTATGCCCGATTATATGAGCGTGGGTACAAACAACGATTGGGCGAGAGTTCCGTTAACACCAATGACGGCGCAAAAAATTGCTGACAGCTTTCACTGCTTTCTTCCAACACGGAAAATTGTAAATGATGTGTATGCACAGGCAGTTGTAAAGTTAGAACCTGTGCCCATGTATGCTTTCCGGGACAGTTCACCAACCATGTGGCAGCATCACCTTATAATAGAAGGGCAACGCAAAGGCAAAAAAGGACTAATTGCGGGAATAAAAAAGGATGTGGTTATCAGCGAAAAAATTAAGAGAAGTTCAAAGCCCGACCGCGTAGCTATTTACGGATGGCATACGGTAAATGGAGCAATTCAACCCTTGTACACAGGACACGTA
Source organism: Segetibacter sp. (assembly GCA_031424735.1). Classification (GTDB taxonomy): domain Bacteria; phylum Bacteroidota; class Bacteroidia; order Chitinophagales; family Chitinophagaceae; genus Segetibacter. The sequence goes on along the minus strand of JANPIA010000145.1, from coordinate 7,726 downwards.
AACTGGTATGTTGACTACAGCCATGGTGTACGCCTGGTGTACCGAACCATTTGGGTAGATGGCAAAGCGATGGATTATATGGACGTTTTGAAACATCCGCAGTTACAAAAAATATTGTGCGATGAGGTAGGGTGTGATTGTTACCGTTATTGATTATTTAAGTAGCATTCTTTATTATCTTTCTTGCAAATTAGGTGGTATGAAAAATTTTATTACTGTAATGATTGTGTTGGTACTAATGGTGTCGTGCAACAGCAGTGGCGATAAGGTGGATAAGAACAATTATGAAAAGACCAAAGAAAATTTAGCAGATAAGGAGCGTACAAATCCACTCAGCTTTTTATCAGTTTCGGGCAACGATAAAAGAAACATCATCGGGCAAACTGTTACTAAAGGTTTCATTGAAAACAGCGCAACGGTTTGTTCTTACAAAAATGTCAGGGTCAAATCGCTGTTTTATAAAGCGGGTTCGCTTGTGGAAAATCATGAAGATGTGTATGATGATGTAGTAAAGCCAGGCAATAAAATGAACTTCAAATCAAAATACCATACCCCTAAGGGAACGGACAGCGTATCGCTTTCTATAATGAGCGCTGAGGTGGTGGAGGAATAAAACCTAACAGGTCTTTAATACCTTGTGATTAGTATGGAGGATAGGTCTGTAAATTTCGGGTGGCTTAATAATTGCAATATTTTGTAAAACTTATGAAATGAAAGCATTTAATTATTTAGCCTTACTCTGTATGCTGGTATTTGCATTGGCATGCAAAAACGAGCGCAGGTACGTTGATTTAAATACCGGTAAACAAATTGTTGTTGAACAGGACCCCGAAAGCGGATACATGTTAAATACCGAAACAAAGAAACCGGTTTATCTGTATGTGAACGCCGCTACCAACGATACCATCTATGGCAGAACGGGTAAAGTGGTAAACAGGCAGGTTATTAAGCGAAGAAAAGGAGATTTGAATTTTGTTTACGATGGTGACGAAGAGTATGTATACAGGGATGGTGATTACAAAAAGAAGGTAGATGATGATGGTGCAGTTAAGATTGAAAACGGCGATTCTAAAATTAAGTACGACAGTGATGGTGATGTGAAGGTGAAGGATGGCGATTATAAAAAGAAAACGGAATCCGACGGAGATGTAAAGATCAAAAACGGTGATACCAAAATTAAAATAGAAGACGGTAAGCGGAAGGTGAAGAAGGATGATTAGAAAAAATGTAAAGAGGACTGGTTAATTGACAGTCCTCTTTACATAATAACCTGTTAGGCAATGTTGATCAATCGGGCAGGTTTTTGCTTTACTTCCTCCCGCTTAGGGATCATCAGGCGAAGCACCCCGTTTTCGTATTTTGCCTGAATATTATCTGCATCCACGGCCTCCCTTGATAGTTGAAAACTTCGTTGGAACGATTGATAACTAAACTCCTTACGGGTGAATTTTTCGCCTTCCTTCTGTTCATTTTGCTGTTGTTTTTCTGAACTGATGGTTAGCATATTGTTGTTTAGCTCCACTTTAAAATCGTCGCGTGTCATGCCGGGAGCTGCAACTTCCACTTCAAAAAAGTCGGGAGTTTCCTTTACGTTAACGGCGGGTATTGTGGTTCCGGTATTGGAGTTATTGGATAAGCCCCAATCAAACAAATCCCTGGTAAAAAAATCGTCGAAAACATTGGGCATGCCATTATACAGGTTGCCATTTCTTTTGATAAGTGTCATAATTCCTCCTTTTTTAGTTTGTTAGAATGATGGTTTATAAAAAGTTGAATGATGTTTACAATCTCGGTAGATCAAGCAAAATGCCAGTTGACTTCCAACTGCATTTTTTTCAGATAAACAGAAAACCAACTGCCATTTTTATAGCAATGAAAGGAAAAATTTTCATGTGAGGTTATACGCTTCACCTCCTCCAAATCGCGGTGATTGTTTATTGAATCTCGTGGAGGTGAGCCACACTATATCGCTTGCCTTTTAGGCAGCTATTTTTGTTTTATTTAAAAAACGGCTGTTCAACAATATGGAGGAAACAGTTAAGCCAAAAATGAAGCCTATCCATATACCGGTAGCGCCCATCTTCATTTTAAACGCTAAATAATAACCTACGGGAATGCCAATTACCCAGTAGGCGATGGCTACAAAAGCGGTAGGCAATTTTACATCGCGCACACCACGAAGCAAGCCAACGCCAATTGCCTGTGTTGCATCCGATATTTGAAACAGTGCGCCCATGATGAGTAAGCCGGAAGCTATAGCCGCCACTTCATTATTGTTGGTAAACAGCCGGGGAAGCTGGTTTTTCATCAATATAAATAACAAACCGCAAAAAATGCCATACAGCAAACCGCCAGCCATGGTGCTGGTTCCAATGCGACGTAAGTGAATACGATCGTTTCTGCCATAGGCATTGCTAATGCGAATAGAACCGGCAAGCGATAAACCAAGCGCCGCCATAAAAGTGGTGGATGCAAGGTTGAGTGCTATTTGGTGGGCAGCCTGTGCCGTAGCGCCCAGCCAACCGATCATAATACCCGATACCGAAAAGGCAGCCGATTCTAAACCGTATTGAATACTACTGGGCACGCCAATGTGCAGCAAATCCTTCCACGTTTTTTTGTTAAGCTTCCATGCAAGGTGGCGTTCGTTTATGTAAGGGATAAACAGCTTGTGCCGCGTAACTACAATTACTAAAGTAAGCGCTATAAATATGCGGGTAATAAGTGTGGCTATACCAGTGCCAAGTAATTCAAGCCTTGGTGCGCCCCAGTGTCCGTATATAAATATCCAGTTTAAAAAAGCATTCATTGGCATAGATAATATAGCCAACACCATAGCGGTTTTTGTAAACTCCAGCGCATCACAAAATTGCTTTACCGAGAGGAACAATATCATTGGCACCAGCGACCATCCCATTACCTGGTAGTAGGGTAAGGCAAGCCGCGCAACTTCACTATCCTGGCCAAGATGAAACAAAATGTTTTTGCCAAGGCTAACGCTGATCGCGACTACAAGCGCTATCAGCGTACAAAGCCAAACGCCGTTGTATAAAACCTTCGATGCTTCGTATCGATCGTTCCTGCCATTGGCAATGGCTACCAGCGGCGAGATAGACATCGTCATACCAATGCAAAGTATTTGCGGAATCGCCAGTACGTTTATTGCAAGCGCTGAAGCTGCAAGTTGTTTATAGTCTATGGGTCCAATCATGGCGCTGTCTATTAAGCCAAGCGCTATTTGGGAGATGTTGCTGATAATTAACGGTATCGCAATTTTGAGTGTTTTGGAAAACTCTTTTACCATGGCGGGCAAAAGTAAATGTTGTGGCATTTTAGCGTGTTTAAATTTATGGCGTGTTGGTTTTGATAGTTGAACTTTAATAGGTGTTAGGATTGGGATAGTCGACAAATAATCAACGGGTATTATTGGCAAAATATATCTATTACCAAAATTGTTTCGTGTGCTGCAATGCAAACTGTATCACAAAAAAAAGACCCGCTTATTTGCAGGTCATTTATATTTTTTTGGGATGATATTCAGGTTGTTTCTTCCGAGGTGTCGTTATCGCCGAGGCTGTACGAATTATTTTCTTCGTCTTCTCCACCAATGTTTTCCATCGCGTCATCTTCATCGCTGCCCGATGTATCGAGGTCGTCACCAGTAACATCGTCTGCCTCATTTAAAAGGTCACCATCATCATCTGTATTATCAAGCGCCGCTCTTTGCAAATTTTTTTCATCTTCATACATCGTATCGTTTTCGTTTTGCAATAATGTATTTTCCCACAACGATACATCTGCCTCATTTCCCATAACTGCATCGCTTCCCGTTGCTTCGTCGCTGTCTAAAGTGTCTTCATTGCCAAAAACACTTAGTCCTTCCTCATCGTCCGATGATATGGTGGTATCAGCCATTTCTTCGAAGCGTGGTGGCAGAATATTTTCCTGCCCCGGTATATCGCTTACATCGGGCAAATCGAGAATGACCTCTTCCGGTTGCATTCTTTTTTTATCGTGTTCGTTATCTGGCAGATCGCCCGGCGTGTTCTCTAATTTCGAATTGGTTGTTTGATTTGATGGAATAACACTCATAGTTACGTTTTCATTTACAGTAAAATTTTTATGCCACCGGCATTTCTAAAGCGTCAATCAATTGTTGTGCTGCCTGCTGTCCGCTTACCAGTGCCGCTTCAACGGTGCCGGTTTCAGTGCCATCATATAAATGTTCGCCTGCAAAAAATAAAGTGTTCTTCACCGGTGCGCTTAGCACTTTCCGCGCTTCCTCTGTTTGCGTGGTCGAATAGGAATACGCACCGAGGCTAAAGGGATCATTTGACCAGTTAAATACTTTGCAGGTTTCAATGTTTTGTTTGAGCAAGGGTGCCGGTATTCCGAAAAGCATTTCGAGAGAATAGATTGCCTGTTCAACTATTTTTTCCTCCGGTACATTTTTAAGCGCTAAAGCTTTCGGTCCGGCAATCCAACCCGTTAGCACATTGCTTGTTTCCGGTAACTGCGTCCACCAGGTGGGTATGGGTGCATCCGAAATAATAAAGCTTAGGTCGGTAAGATCGTTACCGGTTTGTTGAAGGGTGCTTTTTCCCTTCCAGAAAGGCTGGTTACATTGAAGAAGAATCTTGATGGCAGAACCAAACCCCATTTGCCTGGCTGCTTCGGTTTTGTATGTCAATTCGGGTGAAAATTTTATGGAAGCAAAGCTGTCTGCATTAGCCAGCCAAATGCCAAGAGGTATAGTAATTATGGCTTTTTGTGCGAAGTATGTTCTATCGTATTGATCTGTTACCTCCACACCATCGTTGTTCCAGTTTATACTTTTTACTACCGTGGAAAGGTGGATGGTACCGCTATGCTCCTGCACCTTTTCAGCAAGAAATTGTATTAACTTTTTATAGCCGCCCTTCACACGGTATTGCTGATGATCCTCGCTTTGCCATTCATTTAAAAAGGTGATGGCGCTTGTACGTCTTGCATCACCGGCGTAGTAGCCCTCAACATAAGCGGTTAACGATTGCCGGAGGTTTTCATAACGGTCGCCGCTAAATTCACGCTCTAAAAATTCAGCGATACTAATGTTCTCTTTCAATTTATTCAACCGCGAAAGCAATACATCTTCGTATTCTAAAAAGCTTTCTTCATTCGTCCAAACGCCCTTTGCAACTTTCCAAATTTCTCCTTCCGTTTCAACGGCTGTTAAACCTGCATGCTGCAAAAGCTTCAAAGTTGTTTCAAGGTTGCCATGTATAAATTCAGCGCCCGCTTCGTCACCGCTATCGTTTGTGAAAATCCTTCCACCAATTCTATCGCGGGCTTCAACCACTTGTACGTTCATCCCCGCTTCTGCCAAAAGCTTTGCCGCCATCAACCCCGAGGCGCCAGCGCCAATTACTATAACATTCATGGTATGATTATTCCTGTTTATTGGTGAACGATCTCATCAACCCCCACACCACAATGTTGCAAAAAATTACAATGGCAACAACGTAGCACTGTGTATATTGTTTATTTTGCTGTTTGCCCGTTGCTGGTGCTGCAAATTATTTAAGTATGTTTATTAACCTCGATGATCTGCCAACTAAAGAAATCATACCCGGCTATACTGCAAGGGCTGTGCATACCGGTACGCAAACCTTCTTATACTGGAGCGTAAAAGCCGGGGCCGCTATGCCCGTTCATTCACACGTGCATGTGCAGGTAGCGCAAGTGCTGGAAGGTAAATTTGAATTAATGATTGATAGCGAAGCCAGGCTGCTGGAACCCGGCATGGTGGCGGTTATTCCTTCCCAGGTAAAACATGGTGGCGTAGCTATTACGGATTGTAAACTATTAGACGTATTTACTCCTGAAAGGGACGACTATAAATTTTAATCGATGAACTTAGATCTTACCAATAAAACAGCGCTTGTTTGTGGCGCTTCGCAGGGACTTGGTTTAGCCTGCGCTATTGAACTTTCTTTGCTGGGCGCTAACGTTATTGTAGCCAGCCGTAGCGAAGACAAACTGAGAACTGCTTTGGAAAAGTTGGATAAAAGCAAAGGACAGCAACATGCTTTTATCATCCTCGACCTGTCGCAGCCCGAAGCCGTAAAACCTTCAATCGAAAAGTATTTATCGGGCGGAAACTATATACAGATACTGGTTAACAATGCAGGAGGACCGCCGGCGGGACCGATGATAGATACTGACGTTGCAGAACTCGAAAAAGCGTTTCGCACCCACGTGATCAGCAGCCATTTGCTGGCCCAATTGCTGGTGCCAGGCATGCGGACTTCAGGCTATGGGCGCATCGTAAACATTGTATCAACTTCTGTAAAACAACCTATTAATGGGCTGGGTATCTCCAACAGTATTCGTTCGGCGGTGGCGGCATGGGCAAAAACTTTAGCGAACGAGATAAGCGATACAGGCATAACCGTAAACAATGTGTTGCCAGGTTTCACCAATACCGATCGCCTTGGATATTTGTTTGGAAAGCAGGCGGTCGATCAAGGGGTTGATAAGGAGACCATACTCAACAGAACCCTTTCTTCTATACCCATGAAACGCCTGGGCGAGCCCGCGGAATTTGGGGCAGCGGTGGCTTTTCTATGTTCGCCGGCAGCAGCTTATATCAATGGTATAAACTTACCGGTTGATGGGGGAAAAACAGGTTGCCTGTAATAAAAGGAATACAAGGCCTGTTGCATAAAAAATAATTTGCATAAAAAAAGGAGCGGCAAACTGCCGCTCCTTTTATACTAATACACGAAATGTTTATTTCATTCGTATCATTTTTCCAGTCTGTGTAAACGCTTTGCCGTTGCCGGTTGCGCTTATCCTGTAATAGTAGTTGCCAGCGCCCAATTTCGAACCATCGAAATCAACGTTGTAAGTACCAGCCTTCCGTTCGCCGCTAACGAGTGTTGCAATGTCTCTGCCGATCATATCGTACACTTTAATAGACACCTTGCTATCGTAAGGGAGCGAGTATTGAATTTTGGTTGACTTGCCAAACGGATTTGGATAGTTTGAAATTTTGAATGTTGGTTCTGTTGTTCTTTCTAAAATTTCATCACCGGCAATTTGTGATGTAGTAGATGGGCAATAGCCAATGGTCCATCCTTTAGCCTGGTGCTTAGCCACATCTTTTGGCTTCACACAATGCGTGTGATCTTTATGGCACATCAGCACCTTATCATCTTTACAAGGCTGAGGGCATGGTCCGAGTGTCCATCTTTCTTTTTTATCATCCAGTTTTTTATCAACATCTTTTGCTTTCACGCAGTGTTGTTTGCCATCCTTACACATGATCACTTCATTGTCTTCCGGCTTACTGGTGTTGTTTTTGTTGTCGTTGCAGTCTATGTTATTTCCAACGTAGCCCGCAGGTTGTGTGCAACTGTACTTCACGTCGCCAGGGTTGCCATAACCATCGCCATCAGCATCCCTGAACCATGTATAATTTTCATTAACCACAGTAATTGTTTGCGTACATGACTTGGAATTGCCCGCTGCATCTGTTGCTGTCCATGTCCTGGTAATGGTATAGTTATAGTGACTGTAGTCTGTCGGATCTGGATCCTGGTCGTTCACATCACTGTAGGTAACAGTAGCACCACAATTGTCGGATGCAGTAGGCGTTCCTGCATTAGATGTAGTTGCATCCGTGCTGCAACTAACTTGCATAGCTGCAGGACAAATGATTTTTGGCTTCTCGTTATCAGTAACA
>JANPIA010000144.1:0-5001 GCA_031424735.1 Segetibacter sp. | reverse complement strand
TCGGATAGCCTCCCATAAAAATTTTCCTGTTTGCATAGATCATCGAGTGTAAACTGATACTGGTGTTATTGCCCACAATTTTTGGTGGCGTTGCGGATGATGGATCGTAATCCATGGTGTACGAATAAGTGGAGCCATTGCCGGTGATAAGGCTATCATTGTAGTTGGCGAGGAATTTTATTCTCCGATCCTGCACTGGCACATTAAGAAAGAATTGCTTTTGAACACCATTGTGCGGCTTGTAGTAGTAGGTTCGCGTCACCTCATTCCACAATACTTGCGGTAATGTTGTATCTGTATACGGAATAACAAAACTGATATTGGAACAACCAGCCGGCGGGCTTTCCTGCGTGGCTGTTTCACCAGACAATTTGTAGGTAACTCCATCCACTGTTGTATAACATCCGCAGGCAGTATTGTTGATGCCGTATATCCTGTTGGCTGATGTTAGCAGGTTGGTAACCACGTTTGTTTTTCGGTTGATGGAATAAACCTTCCAGGTGCTTTGCCCGCATATGGCATAGTTACAAATAGAATCGCCGCCTACATACACTACATATTGCAGGCTGGTATCAATCGGGTTTTGATGTTTCCAGAAAGTATTTGTTTTGGTATCGAACCGAAAAGTATAAGTGTCGCCTGAACCATTGGTATAGCTGCCACCGTAAATGGCGCTATCGCTGCCAATTGCCAAACTGTAAATGCCAAGCGGTCGGGTGCCAACGGTAAAGGGTGTTCCAAAATCCTTACCAGTTTCCGTTTCAATATCGTACTGCAAAAACTGACCTCCGCCATCCGCGGTAGTAACGTAAAATTTTTTATCCGGTCCTTCAAACTTCGTCCATGGATTGCCATAACTAACCGTTGGTACAACGCCAGGCTGTGGTACAAAGTCGGTGAACTTATAGTTATCAGCCGAGGTGTTTACTGTGATCAATGAAAACCTCGTTGTTGCTATTCCGTTATCACTTACATTTTTCAGGTCGTACATTACTGATACGATGTCACCATTTTTTTTTCGAACAAAATAAGAAAGCAACCGATTAGCTAACGGGTCGGATGCAGGGTTTATTTGCCAGTGAACGTTTGGTGCTTTAATAGGAATGCCCAATACCTCCGCTGTTTGCGCCTGCGCTAAACCCTGCAGGCAAACACACCATAAAAGCAGCTTTATCAGTTTCATAAATTGTTGTTGAAAGTACCCTCGTATTTAAATCATTTCATTAACAGTGTGCTTCGCAATTATTGAACTTTAAGAAACATCACCTTATACCTGTCTATAGATGGCGGGCTTTTAAACGTGATCAATGCTGAATTTTTTCCATCCAGTTCAACCCGTACTCCATCGGGTGCATTCATCAGCAGGTTGCAATTGGCTTCGGCACCACAATCAATAAACTGTACCATTACAAAGCCGCTGTTCAGGTTATGGTTTACGGTAAATACTTTTTGCTTGCCATCGCCCAATGGCTGTACAAAGGAAGTTGCCGGTGCCGCAGCAGCAATGGTAACCGGCGGGTTCACATTTTGCGTAAGGAATTTATGCCAGCCATCGGGCTTGAAAATTTCGAGGTTGTGTGTTTCTTTATTAAAGATGATCAAGCCATCTGCCGGAGCATTGATATAGTTGCGTAAAAAGCTGTACGATACCGGTGGCAATAGTATACCTTTTGGAATACCGTACGGGTCGATATACTCTTTAAACTGGTAAGCAGCACTTGGCTCATCCGCATTGCTTCTTGCATACTTGCCGCCAAAACGAAATACACTGTTCGCAATAAGGAGGTCTGGTACCACATTGCTTTGCGGTATGCCGCCCTGCGATGAATAAAACCTGAACGACCCATGCGCAGTATAATTCATACTTGAAGTGCCGGGGTTAAAGCTGATTGTTCCCCTGGGTAAAGGCTCCGTAGCCCATACAAAGTTCAAACCCATTTTCGCTTTTTGGTAAGCGCTGGTTACATAATCCTGCGCGCCATTAATTTCAATATCGCTGCTAACAATTTTTAATTTTCCGTTGTTGATGTTTACCGGGTAGTTATAGTTAAGTGTGCCAACAGTGTCTATATAACCACGGTTAATATTATTTGTTTTGAAATAAAGAAACTGCTTATCGTTTGTACCGAGGTAAGCTGCTGCACCAAAAGTGTTGCCGTTGCGCGTAAAAGCGTTTTGCGAAATAGTTTGCAAGCTTCCCTGCGAAACCAGTTTTAAATTGCCGCAGTTATCAACGGTTAAAATCGAATCCAACGCCACATTGTTTTTATATCCCAGCATTTTAATCTTGCCATCTATCGCTACGCTGTTGGAAGCGCTCAATAAAATATCTGCGAACGATTGCAGGTACAACGAATCAAAAGAGGAGATGTATGTTTTGCGCGTGCTGTTCAGCATTTGAATATACCTGCCACCCAAAAAGAAGGTATCGATATTGGTAAAACGCAACGCTTTAAAGTTACCATTGATGAGGGTAGAACGGTTTAAATCGCCACCAAGTTTAAAAGAACTGTTGTCTAACGACAAGCCGTTATCTGCGTTGTAGTTTGTTTGTGCATAAAGTTTTCCGCATAGCAATAGCAGCAGGAGAAGGAAGTGGCTTTTTCTCATGTTAGGGTAGTTTAGGACTTTACTTTTTTAGGGAAGTATGCTTATATGACCGGGACAAATTTGTATAGGTTGCAAAATAAAATGGTTGCATTGCCGGCGAAATAAAGTTTCAGGCTGGCAATGGTGTATTATCTGCTGGCAGATGGAACAGGGTTGAACTTAACCGCGGAGAATTGAGAAGGGGAGCTTGCGCAGAGTTGACTGTGTACAATTGATTCGTAGACCTTCCGTTGCCGGTAAGCTTGGGAAGGGAATACGAGAGTTGTTTTGCAAAGCCCGGACACTTTTTTAAGCACCGTGTATGCAACTGATTATAACCACAAAGCTTAGGTTGAAAAAGGAACCGTTAAAGTGAAAAAGCGTGAGGGAAACGTACTGAACATTTCACTCACGCTAAAATATTTTGTGCAGTTTATTGTGGACTATTGTAATCATAGCTCACCATCCATTGTACACCAAACTTATCTTTCAGCATACCAAAATAGGAGCCCCAAAAGGCTTTGGATAATGGCATTGTAACCTGTCCGCCTGCAGCAAGTCCATTAAATATCCTGTCGGATTCTTCTTCACTATCTGTAGTGATTGAAATACTAATATGGCCGCCAACCAAGGTTTTGCCATAAGCCGAAGGAGTATCGCTTCCCATAAGAATGTTACCCTTGCCAATGGGGAAGGCAATGTGCATGATAAGATTTCCTTCCTCTTCAGGCATCTTGTGTTCGGGTGGTACATCTTTAAAGCGCATTACCATGGCAAACTCACCACCAAATACTGATTTGTAAAAATTAAAAGCTTCTTCCGCATTGTTATCGAAATGCAGGTAAGGATTAATTGCAGGCATAAAAAAATGGTTTTGTTGTTATTGAATAGTTACTTGTATCAGGTAATTAAGATGGACTTATATGCGCCGGGTCCATCCAGAATATCTCCCAGATATGACCATCCAGGTCTTGAAAACACTGCGTGTACATAAAGCCATGATCCTGTGCTTCCCTGTAAATAGTACCACCGGCTTCAACCGCTTTGCTTATCATTTCATCCACCCCGGCGCGGCTGTTGGCGGTTAACGCAATCAATACTTCCGTCGTCTTTTTAGCGTCGGCCATTTCAGTGGTTGTTATAAATGTTTTAAAAAATTTCTCAACCAGCAGCATCACAAAAATGTTCTCTTCAACAATCATGCATGTTGCACTTTCATTGGTGAATTGCTGGTTAAAAGTGTAGCCCAGCTTTGTAAAAAAATCTACTGTTTTATCCAGGTCTTTTACCGGGAGGTTTACGAAAATTTGTGCCGCCATCTTTATTTGAATTTTTAAATTTAAAAAACCTGGTTTGCTTGCCTACTCATTATTATAAGCTTCTTTAAGCGCTGCAATATCTATCTTATCCATCTTCATCATCGCCTGCACAACCCTCTTTGCTTTTTCCGGATCAGGGTCGGTGAGCAGTTCCCCTAATATTGGTGGGATGATTTGCCACGATATGCCGAATTTATCTTTCAACCACCCACACCGGCTTTTTTCGCCACCTTCCGATAGCTTCTCCCATAGATGATCTATCTCTTCCTGGTCTTCGCATTTTACAAACAACGATATTGCTTCAGTAAACTTAAACATGGGTCCGCCGTTAAAGGCAATAAACTCTTGCCCGTTTATTTCAAACCCGGCACTCATTACCGAGCCTTTTGGTGCGGGTGTGCCATCGCCCCATCGTTTTATACCGCCAGGCTTTGCATCCTTAAAAACAGAGGTGTAAAAAAGCATGGCTTCTTCCGCCCTGCCATCAAACCATAAAAAGGGAGTTATCTTTTGCATACAATAAATTTTATTGGTAAACAGGTTACCCTGGTGAAAAATCAATCAGGAGGCTGGTTGTTCAGCCAATGCTTTCAATTGCTCAAGCGCTTTGGGCCAGGTATTTACTAAGTAATCTTTAAAACTATCAACGCTGTCCATTTCAATCAGCACGGTGGTTACGCCATCGTTTTCAGTAAGGGTATAATTTTCGTGAGCACCGGCCCATTCCTTTACCTTATCGCTGCTAACATCTTCAACGCCGTTCTTTACTTCGCCCAGGTGCTCTATCGACATGAATTCAAATGGCCGGTTTACAGCAATCTTGCTTACCATGCCACTATTGCCGGGCGAAAGAAACAGGGCTTTGCTTCCCTCTTTCCAATCGGTGATAGCATACGATCCTTCGCAAAATGCGTTGGTCCACTTTCGGTAATTGGCGTCTTCCCAAAGGGATTCCCAAACCTTTTGTTTAGGTGCCTGGATGGTAGTGGAGAATTGTAATTTTTCCATATGTACGTTTTTTAGTAGTGATTTCAGACTAAAGTAAGGCGCTTCATTTCATGGTTTACCTGCATTCATTCGTTTGTTTTTGTTC
>JANPIA010000143.1:0-9722 GCA_031424735.1 Segetibacter sp. | reverse complement strand
TTGAAATGCAAAAAAGGGAGCCAATCACTTGTAGCGACTGGCTCTTTCTTGCATATTCTATTTATTCATCACGCATCCTTACCATGACATTGCTTATACTTTTTGCCACTACCACAAGGGCAGGGATCGTTGCGCCCAATTTTTGGTCCGACCACAATGGGCTGGTGTTTAACCGCAGCGCCACTTTCCGATGGATCGAAGTAATCATTTTCATTCGCCGCATAATCTTCACCCGCTGCATCAATTTGCGCTTTGTTTGACTGCATCTTGCTCATATCCGTTTTCTTTTCTCTTCCCTCACGTATTTGTGCAGGCTCATTTTCTTCAACCGGTATACCGCAATGGCAAAGGAAGGAAACGATCTCCTTATTAACCTGCTCATCCATTTTCTTAAACAGTCCGAAAGCTTCCATTTTATAAATAACCAGCGGATCCTTTTGTTCGTAAGAGGCGGTCTGTACGCTCTGTTTCAAATCGTCCATCGCACGAAGATGCTCCTTCCATGCATCATCAATAAAACCAAGTGCAATGCTTCTTTCAACGGCATTCGCTAACTCAGCACCCTCCGTTTGCAGTGTTTTATCGAGGTTAGCTAATACCTGCATTCCCTTTCTTCCATCGGTAAAAGGCACCACTACGTTCTCAATATGTTTGCCTTGTTGCTGGCGGATATTCTTAAATACCGGTAAGGCATTTTTGGCGATCTCCGCTTTTTTGCGCTGGTAATTTTCTGTTGCCTCGTGGTACAACCTGTCTGCAAGCTGCTGTTCATTTTGTTTGGAAATTTCATCTTCCGTAATCGACGTATCGATACCAAAATTCATAATGACCGCTAAGCGAAATCCTTCAAAATCGTTCTGCTCTTTTGAATCAACCACTATGTTTTCCGCAACCAAATAAAAAGCGTTATCAAGGTCGAGCGCTAGCCTTTCTCCAAACAAGGCATGATTTCGTTTTGCATAAATAACAGTCCGTTGCTTGTTCATCACATCATCGTACTCCAGTAATCTTTTACGAATGCCAAAGTTGTTCTCTTCCACTTTGCGCTGTGCTCTTTCAATGCTCTTCGTAATCATGCTATGTTGGATAACTTCACCTTCTTTGTAACCGGCAAAGTCCATCACCTTAGCTATACGTTCGCTACCGAACATACGCATCAGGTCATCTTCCAGCGAAACAAAAAACATAGAGGAGCCAGGATCGCCCTGCCGACCGGCACGTCCACGCAACTGCCTATCTACACGGCGGCTTTCGTGTCGCTCTGTACCAAGTATCGCTAATCCGCCTGCATCCTTTACGCCGGCTCCAAGCTTTATATCCGTACCACGACCTGCCATGTTAGTAGCGATGGTAACAGCTCCGGCCAAGCCAGCTTCTGCCACCACCTGCGCTTCCCGTGCGTGCTGTTTTGCGTTCAGTACATTATGAGGGATTTGCTTTTGTTTTAGCATTCGGCTGATCAGTTCGCTTACCTCCACACTGGTTGTACCAACCAGGCAGGGACGACCGGCGTTACGCAGCTCGTCAATTTTTTCGATGACAGCACCGTATTTTTCTCTCTTCGTTTTAAAAATCATATCCTGCTCATCTTTACGAATGGCGGGTATGTTAGTGGGGATGGTAACCACGTCCAACTTATAAATATCCCACAACTCGGCAGCTTCCGTTTCGGCAGTACCCGTCATACCTGCAAGTTTGTGGTACATCCTGAAATAGTTTTGAAGCGTTACCGTAGCATAGGTTTGGGTGGCTGCTTCTATCTTCACATTCTCTTTTGCTTCAATCGCCTGGTGCAGTCCATCGCTGTAGCGGCGTCCATCCAGTATACGTCCCGTTTGCTCATCCACAATTTTAACCGCTTCGTCCATCACCACGTACTCGACATCTTTATCGAACAACGTATAGGCTTTCAATAATTGCTGAACAGTATGAATGCGATCTGCCTTTAACGAATAATCATTTAGCAACACTTCTTTCTGGCGAAGTTTTTCGTCGGCATTTAATTCTGCATTAGTATCAATTGCATTCAACGCCACACTAATGTCGGGAAGAATAAAGAAGTTTGGATCTTCGCCCGACCGTGTGATCATGGATATTCCCTGGTCGGTTAGCTCCACCGAATTGTTTTTCTCATCAATATGAAAAAACAATTCGGCATCCACCTTTGGCATTTCCTTTTGCTGATCGGCGAGGTAATAATTCTCAATTTTTTGCAGCTTCGACCGCACACCTGGCTCGCTTAAAAATTTGATCAAAGCATTGCTTTTAGGCAAACCGCGGGAAGCCCGCATCAATGCCAGTCCACCATCTTTCGGATCATCATTACCTTCGGCGAATTTCTTTTTCGCTTCATTTAAAAACTGGTTGGTCACACGCTTTTGCGCATCAACCAATTGTAATACCCGTGGTTTTAAAAGATGGTATTCCTGCTCATCACCACGTGGTACCGGGCCGGAAATGATCAGTGGTGTTCTCGCATCGTCAATCAATACGCTATCCACTTCATCTACCATAGCATAATGGTGTTTGCGCTGCACCATTTCGTCGGGAGTATGCACCATGTTATCGCGGAGATAATCAAAACCAAATTCGTTATTGGTGCCATAGGTTATATCAGCCAGGTAAGCTTTTCTTCTATCTTCTGTATTGGGTTGATGTTTGTCGATGCAATCTACCGTTACTCCCAACCATTCAAAAATGGGTCCGTTCCATTCACTATCCCTGCGGGCCAGGTAATCATTTACAGTTACAATGTGAACGCCTTCACCGGCAAGTGCATTAAGGTAAGCAGGCAGGGTTGATACAAGCGTTTTACCTTCACCCGTTGCCATCTCCGATATTTTACCCTGGTGCAATACGGCACCACCAATTAACTGAACATCGTAGTGAACCATGTTCCAGGTAACGGCGCCGCCGGCAGCAAGCCAGGTGTTTTTATAGATAACATTGTCGCCTTCTATGCGAATGTGTTCTTTGCGAACACTCAGTTCACGATCGAGGTCGGTAGCCGTTGCAACGATCTCAGCATTCTCGGTAAACCTGCGGGCAGTTTCTTTTACAACAGCGAAAGCTTCGGGTTGAATTTCTTTGAGGATGACCTCAATTTGTTCATCACGATCTTTTTTCAATTTATCAATTAATTGATAAAGGCTATCGCGGCCACTTATATCATCAACCGGCAATTGTTCTGCTTCCTGCTTTTGATTTTCGATAGCGCCATCTATTGTTTCAAGATGTTTAGTGATCCGTTCCCTGAACTCAGCTGTTTTACCACGCAGTTCATCGTTGCTTAACTCGCGATACTGCTGGGAAAAAGCACCTACCTTTTCTACTATCGGCATTAAAATCTTTACGTCTTTCTGCGATTTATTTCCACCAAATAATTTCGATATCAAACCAATCATATTCTAAATATTGCGTATTGAGTATAAATACAGTTATAAGTTTTTTACGAAGTCAAATTTAATGCTACACTTACGGTTATAGCCAATATGACAGGGCGACAAAGATAACTAATGCGTTTCAGAAGTGACAAAAGGCAAAAATGGGCTGGTGTTAATTTGGAGAGAAGAATAATATCTAAACAACCGGCTATTTATAAACTATTGTTTCCGGTAAATGAAGTTTTCTTTTTAGAACGAAATATGCGTTACAAAACGCTCCATGGCAGGGAACGAATTACTTCAGATCATAATTACTCCACATGAAATCTCCCTATATTTAAAAGTTGAACATAAAATTTAAAGAAATGGTTTGGGGATGGAAGGTATAGACGATATGGAATTGCTTGCCGGTATTCGCGCAGGCAACTACAGTTCCTTTACACAACTGTACGACCGGTATATTAAAAGCCTCACCCATTACGGGTTAAAATTTACAGATGATATCAATACAGTCCGCGATTGCCTGCATGATATTTTTGTTTCCCTATGGTCAAGAAAAGAGCAGTTGAAGATTGAGACCTCCATAAAAAGCTATTTGATAAAATCGGTGCGCTTCTCCATTCTTCAAAAAGTTAAGCGAGGTAAAAAGCTGCGGTCGTTTACTGATGAAAACGAGGATTATGAATTTATTCTTTTTGTTTCGCCGGAGAAAACGCTTGTAGATAATGAAACCAGCAGGCATGTTTTTGAAGGAGTGCAAAAACTGCTCCTTCAACTTACCCCCAAACAAAGGGAGGTGATTTACCTGCGTTATTACCAGGAGCTTTCGTTTGATGAAATTGCCAGTCACTTAAACTTATCAGTAAAGGCCTGTTATAAGTTGATGAACCGGGCAATGATTGAACTCAGGCAAACTATGCCCACAAGTATGTTGATGTTAATATACCTTTTGAAGCACACATAAGTTTTTCACGCAAAGGCACAAAGGAAAGAAAGCAAGTGCGCAAAGAAAAACTTTGCGCACTTGCCGTTATGTATTCTTTGCGTGAAAATTCAAATGCTTTTTATCTCTTCCAAAAAAATAAAAAATAATAGTAAAAACGTGGGGTAATAACGTTGCTTCGGTACTCTCATTATCATAAGCCTTGCTTTAGTATGAACGATTACACAAATTTTGAGGTCGAGGATTTCCTGCTTGATGACCATTTTATTAACTGGGTTCAGCGTCCGGACAATTCTTTAGATGCTTTCTGGAATACCTGGATCGTAGCGAACCCTGCACAAAAACAAAAAGTTGAAATGGCAATGGCTGCCATCAAAGTTTTTAACTACAAAGAGCCGGTTGTTGACCCTGCTTTTTATACTTCACTCAAAAATGATATTGACACTACCATTGCTGATGGAACTTCTATTGGAAAACCTTCTATTGTTCGCGGGCTCTCGTGGATGAAGGTAGCCGCCGCCCTGATAGTGATTTGTGTTTCTTCTGCCTTGTTATATCTCTACTTCCAGCGCGATAATACCATTACGCTATCTACTACATATGCCGAGGTAAAAACGTTTGAGTTACCAGATCATTCAACAGTAACCTTGAATGCAAATTCTTCGCTTGAATACCCTGAAAAGTGGAAGGATGATGTACGGGAAGTGACTTTAAAAGGAGAAGGTTTTTTCCGCATTAAACACATTGAAAACGAAAAAGGGGCTTATAAGTTTACCGTGCTGGCAAATGATGTGCGTATAGAAGTGTTGGGCACGGAGTTCAACGTAAGAAACCGTGACAGCATAACCAGTGTAATGCTGGAAAGCGGCAAAGTTCAACTACGGATCGTAGAAAGTAATTTGACCCATGTAATGAACCCCAACGACTTTATTGCTTTTAATTCAACAAACAAAAACGTGGAGCAAAAAGTTGTAAATCCAACTTACTATACTGCATGGCTCAACCATAAATACGCTTTCGCTAAAACCACTTTGAAGGAAGTTTGCGATCACCTGCATAATTATTATGGGCTTGACTTTATCATCAACAACACTGCATTGGCAAACCAGGAAATTACCGGAACGCTTCTACTTGGAGATGAACAGTCGCTTTTACAAACGCTTGGTTCCATCTTAAACGCCAACATCACCCAACACGAAAAACAAATAACGATTTCTTCAAAATAATTTTCACTCACCAAACCTTGCCATTATGAAAAAGATAATTTCTATATTATCTGCTACCTGTTTATTAACTGCTTTTTTTATCTCGTCCACTGCACAATTTAGTTATGCAGGCTACCAGCAAAAAGAAGAGAAGACAAAAAATACCAAAAGCCTTTTCTTGAAAAATGCGCTTACGCAATTAGAGAGTAAGTACGGTGTCAATTTTATTTACATCGATAAGGTTGTTGTGGATAAAAAGGTGGCAGAGTTGGTTATTTCAAACAGCCTGGAAGCCGACCTGAAAAAATTACTGGCTCCGTTGGGATTATCGTTTAAAAAAACAAGCGATAAACAAATAACCATTTTTGAAACGGAGAAGGCGATTGCACTGCACACGTCGGCCGCAATGAATGCTGCGGAAGCAACCATAACTATTGCCGGACAAATTGCCGACAGGCAAATAAAAGGTACGGTAACATCTACCCTGGATAACTTACCATTGGAAGGAGCAACCGTTACCATAAAAGGAACCAGCCGTGGCACTACAACCAACAGCCGTGGCGAGTTCCAGATAAATGCAGATGACGGTGATGTGCTTGAAGTAAATTATGTTGGCTATGAAGCCTTATCAATTGCAGTAAACAACCAGCGCTCATTTAATTTGTCGCTGGTTTCCATTGCAAAAAATATGGAGCAGGTTACGGTGATCGGATCGCGTGCTGCAATCATCAGAACTAATGTTGAACGCCCGGTACCGGTAGATGTTTTCTCATCAAAAGAAATTGTAAAAACAGGGCAAACCGAGTTGGCGCAGATGATACATTTTTCGGCGCCATCTTTCAATTCAACAAAGCATGGTATCAGCAATGTTACCTCTTATGTTGACCCCGCAACGCTCAGGGGTTTAGGACCAGACCAAACCCTCGTGTTAGTTAATGGCAAGCGCCGTCACCAATCGGCAGCGTTAAATGTAAACAACGTGGTTGGTCGTGGTAGCGTAGGGACGGATCTGAACGTTATCCCGACCAATGCGATTGAAAGAGTTGAAATTTTAAGAAATGGCGCTGCTGCGCAATATGGTTCGGACGCCATCGCCGGTATCGTAAACCTCCAACTGAAGCGTGCTTCAAAAGGTGGCTCGGTTAGCACACACTATGGTGTAACAAAAAAGGGTGACGGAGAAACGTTTGAAGAGTCGGTAAACTTTGGCTTGCCGCTTGGCAAAAAAGGTGGCTTCATAAATACCACATTCCAGGCGCATCACAACGATCCTACCGACCGGTCTACCCCTTTTAATGGTAGAGTTTATAACAGCAACGTGGCAAAAGATGACTCGATAATTGCTGCAAGAAATTTCAATCGCCAGATCGCCGGAACAAAATATGGCACTTCAAAAAACACATCGGGGATTGCTTTTTATAACGCTGAAATTCCGTTGGCAAATAACTGGGCTTTGTATTCGTTTGGCGGCTACTCTTATAAGGCTGTTACTGCTTATGGATTTTTCAGACCTCCATCAAACGCAAAACGTGCTGTGCTAAACATTTACCCCAATGGCTATGCTCCTGTATTCCCGGCCAATTTGCAGGATATAAGCTCTACCGTTGGTTTTAAAAGAACCAATAAAGCCGGATGGAACATGGACTTCAGTAATACGTATGGACAGAACTATATTAAGTTATTTTCAAACACTACCGTTAATCCTTCTTATGGAGAATCGTCGCCAACAAGCTTTTATGGTGGCGCTTTGGTATTTGGTCAAAACACAACGAATGCAGATTTCTCAAAGTCAGTAACAACCATCAGCGGACTCAAATCACTCAACCTTTCTTTTGGTGCGGAGTACCGCATGGAGCATTATCAAATTAAGCAGGGTGACGATCCATCGTGGAAAAAAGGTAAGTTGATCAATACCGATGTTGGTGCAAGCGGCAGAGAAGGTTTTGCAGATGTGAACGCCGTAAAGCGCAAGCGAAATAATGTGGGTATTTATGCTGATGTGGAGAGTGATATTTCTGATAAGCTTTTACTTGCTGCTGCAGCACGTTTCGAAAACTACAGCGATTTTGGTTCTAACCTTTCCGGCAAACTCTCTGCACGTTATAAGTTCTCCAAAGCTTTCTCTTTACGGGGTTCCATTAACAGGGGCTTTCGTGCACCGTCTATGCACCAGTTGTATTACAGCAACAATGCAGATGCACAATGGTTAACCATCAACAATGTTTTTGATGCGTACCCGATCGGTCATTTAAGAAATGATAACAAATATGTGGAGGCATTGGGTATTGGAAAATTAAAAGCAGAAACTTCGCTTGATTATAATGCAGGTATGACCTTGCAGTTGGGTAAAAAATTCTTGATGACGGTTGACGCTTACCAGATCGATATTAAAGACAGAGTGGTAATTTCTGCACAGCTTGATGCAACATCTGCTGCGCTTGCACCCATATTTGCCGGCTCCGGGTACGCGTTGGTTCAGTTCTTTTCTAATGCCATTGATACCCGCACAAAAGGTTTAGATGTGGTGAGTACTTACAAAGAAAGATTTGGTGCAGAAAGCGAGCTGACTTTGTCTGCAGCGTTAATGTTGAATGAAACGAAACTGCATGGAGACATTCGTACACCTGATAAGCTATCGAGTGTAGGAAGTAATTTAATAGACAGGTCGATGCTGGGTTTGATAGAGGTTGCACAGCCACGTAACAAGTTTATTACCTCCGCAACGTACCGTTATAAAAAGGTGGAAGCGTTGTTAAGAGCTACCCGTTTTGGAGAAGTGACCGCACGCCAAAACAACCCTGCACAGGATCAAACTTTTGGCATTAAAATATTGACCGATGCATCGTTAACATATAACATCAGCCGCAAAGTCGCCTGGTCTGTTGGTGGTAACAACATTGCCAATGTGTACCCCGATAAAATAGCACTTGTTGCGTTGACAGGTTCCGGGCAAACGCCTTACACCCGCTTTACTTCGCAGTTCGGTTTTATGGGTGCTTACTATTATACTTCGGTGAGAATTAATTTTTAGAAGTATCCCAGGCATTGCGAGGTTGAACAGCCTGCCCCGAACTTGTTTTCGAGGACGAAACAATCTCCTGTCAACCAGGAAACCTGAATTTGCTGGAGATTGTTTTATAAATTTTTTGTTACCGGCATTTGTTATCAATTGTCCATCGTTGCGTCGCAGTACGTTCATCTTTTTGTTTTCTATAGAACATGAGGTTTAAGTGCTACACCTCAATCTCTTCAAAACTCCGGCATTGCGAGGAGGAACAGCCTGACCCGAACTTGTTTTCGGGGACGAAGCAATCTCTAGCCAAATGTAACGCTGATGCTGCAGGAGATTGCTTCGTGCCTCGCAATGATGGTGAGGAAAACAATGTGTTGAGTAAAGAACCGAACGTACAAGTGAGTGACACAACGATGTTGCATAAAGCGCTACAGTTAAGACCCAAAAATGATTTAATGATATAAAAACGAACGCTGTTAATTAAGTGAATAAAGCAATTTTTAGCAAGGGCATTCAATACATGATTATTAGTACACTTTGCTTTACGGTAATGCAGGCGTTGGTAAAATACCTTCCTAAATTTCACAGCTTTCAGCATATTTTTTTCAGGTCGGTTATTGGGTGGGGATTGAGTGTAGTGGTGTTGTTGTACCAAAAAACATCGCTTGTTGGCAAGAATAGTAAGATGCTTATTTTTCGCGGCATCGTGGGTTCTATTTCCATGTTCTCGTTCTTTTATGTGCTTACGAATATTCCGTTTGGTTCGGCAGTTGCGTTCAAATATTTGTCGCCCATTTTTACGGCGATCTTCGCAGTGATGTTGTTGAAAGAAAAAATAAAACCGCTTCAATGGTTGTTCTTTTTCATTTCATTTGCAGGCATTGTTTTGCTGAAAGGTTTTGATGCACGCATTGGTTTATTTGATGTAGGCATTGGATTGATCTCTGCCGTTTCTGGCGGCCTGCTCTATATCATCATCCGTAAAATTGGTGATGATGATGATCCGCTTGTTATACAGCTTTATTTTATGATGGTATGTGCTATTACAAGCGGGCTTGCGTCCATCCCTTATTGGGTAACGCCCAACCTGTATGATTATCTGTGGTTCCTGCTAATAGGTGTGGTGGGGTTTGCGGCGCAATTTTATTTTACCAGTTCCATCCAGGCCCCGGGCAACC
>JANPIA010000142.1:0-13492 GCA_031424735.1 Segetibacter sp. | reverse complement strand
AGCATTGCTGTTCACCCAAACATCAATGGGTTTGCCTTCTTTTCCTTTCCAGTTCCAGTGGGGCGAAATGTGCAATACCTCTTTATCGCTCCACCACGATTGATAGTAGTAATAAATGTTTTTAGGAAATCCGCATACATCCATGATGCCAAAGTGTGAGCTTATGTTTGGCCATTTATAAGGGGTAGGTTCGCCACGATAGTCGAAGCCGGTCCAAACAAAACCGCCCATCCAGTAATCGTTTTCTGCGGCTAAAGTCCACCAGGTTTCCGCGGTACTTGCCCACCAGGGTGCAGTAATATCCTGGTCTGGTACATAAGCACGAATGGTATCTTTTTCATAAATACCACGGGTAGTAACGGTGCTGCCCATCTCGGTACCCAGTAAGGGTTGTGTTGGATGATCTTTATGGTAAGCCTCTACACCAAACTGCCTGTAGTTGAAGCCTCGTACCGGTATCACTTCATTTACCCCACGATATACGTTGGCAACATCAGCAGCATAAGTACTGGTACGGGTTGGGTCTAATTCCTTTTGTTTAGCCAACAATGTTTGTGCAAGGCGTTTACCAACAGTAGTGGTTTGTATCCCTCCCTCTTCATTTCCTATAGACCACATAAAAACAGATGGATGGTTGCGGTCCCTTTTAATTAAACGTTCAAACTGGCTCATGTATTCGGGGCTGCTGTTAAGTAAACGTTGTTCATCCATCACCAGCATTCCCAGGCTATCACACGCATCCAGTAATTCTGGTGTAGGTGCATTGTGGCTGGTACGGTATGCGTTGGAACCGATATTTTTTAAAAGTTGGATACGATAATATTGAAGGTAATCCGGCAGGGCACTTCCAACCCCCGCATGGTCCTGGTGATTATTGGTACCCTTTACTTTAACATGCTTACCGTTTACAAAAAGCCCGTTTACGTTTACGGTTATGGTACGAATGCCAAAGCGTTGTTTAACACTATCGATTACTTTACCACCTGATTTTATAACGGATATCAGCCGGTATAAATATGGGTCGTACAACGACCATAGCTTCGGATTATTTACAGTGAGCTTTTGCTTTGTAATTTTTGTTTCGTTTACAGATAATGAAATAGGTTCTTCACTGGTTTGTGAAAGCCTTCTTCCATCGCGATCGGTTACATAAGAATACACAGTGCAATTGGAAGATTTTAAGTTTTGGTTTTGCACAGACGTTTCGATATTGACCAACGCACTTTTGCCTGTAACACTTGTATGCACAAACACGCCGTTGTTGGGAATGTGTACGTTATTATAGCGGTTCAACCATACGTGCCGGTAGATGCCCGCCCCTTCATAAAACCATCCTTCGTATTGCGAAGCATCGGCACGAACAACGATGACATTGTCCCGGTCGTAATTCAGGTAATCAGTGACATCATAAGCTACCCCTACATAGCCGCTTTCGTTTGTACCGAGGTAGAAGCCATTCATCCAAACTTTGGCATCCCTGAAAATTCCATCGAACTTCATTTGAAACTGGTTGCCAGAATCCTTTCGGGCAATGGTAAAATGTTTACGATACCAGCCAATACTGGTTGCGGGATAAAGCCCACCCACCGGCTTGTAGCCATGCGACTGTACATCAAAATTGGGAGAGTTTGCAAAAGGTAATTCGACGGCCCAGTCATGTGGGAGATCAAGCGTGCGCCACGCGCTGTCTTTAAATTTGATATCCAGGGAAGTATTATCGGTTTTGCCCGACTTTGAAAAGATAGCCGCTATTTTATAATTGAAATCCCTTTCCGGGTCGGCAGCGTGCCCGAGGTGAAACTTCCAGTTGGCATCGAAGTTGGTTTGCCTTCTAACATTGGTTTGCTGGTATGCATCATTACAAAATAAAACTGCGACCAGGCAAATAAAAACGGAGCGAACTTTCATATGGGTTGAATATTTAAATAAATATGATCAATGTAAAAGTTGAACCACAGAGCCACGGCGACAGGAATTATCCTGGAGACAGCCTTCGTGATTCTTTGTGCATTTGTGCCTTAGTGGTTCTACCTCCAAGGTTTTAAAACCTTAATTTCTCCTCAACAAAACCGATTCAATTTCGATGCTTATTGGTTTTCCTATTCCGTTTGATGGGCTACTATAACCAAAGGTAATTTCAAGCTTGTCAGCATCTGCAATATTTAATTGCCCGGTTGAGTTGCTCTTAAACCAAAGCGGCAAAAACCCGGGGTATGGTCGCGGAAGCAACAACATAGAATCAGGCTTGAGTTCGCTCAATGCTATAGTGTTGATGCTGTTTTTTGTAAGTGTAACAATGGTTGAAAATGCCTGCGCATCTGCAGTGAGGATGGTTACTTTCACTTTGGTGGGAACATCTGCGCTCCCTTTCAATTCAATCTTCGCTAAAGATGTTAACTCACCTGCCCTGTTCTTCAGCCGGTCTGCAATATAGGTTTGCCAGCCCATGAAGTTGGTACCGGTGGATTGATTAATAGTTGCTTTCAATACCAGTTGTTTCGGCGTGTTTCCAGCAATGTATTGAATGTTGTTATTGCGCCAGTCTGGATTATAAACGTTGAGTTTAGACCTGTCGGTTAACGGATAAAATAGTTGTACCGGGGAATTTTCAGCCGCCACAAAAGTCTCCCATGTTTCATTAGTATACGCATCCCATGCATACGGATCGCCTTTGTGATCGCCGGGAAAAACATGGTATCCATTATTTGCTTTGCGAATGATGATGCGATAATTTATCAAGCCCGGCACTGTTATATCAGCCGGAACTTCAGCGCTGTAATCGTAAGCAGACTTGCGTTGCATCGAAATAGTTTTCCACTTATTGGCTGAATGACGCATTTCAATTTGTACGCTGGCTGTTGTATCCAGCCCGATGATTTTTGCAACCAGGGTGAATGGTTTACCAGCAGTTACTTCCTGGCAGGGAGCATGTATGAGTTCCACATGGCTGATGGATGATTTTGGGGCAGCAAATTCTATTTGTGATTTCGTGTAGGCATCTTTATCAGAAGCATTCTTGCTGATAATGTAGGTGCCAGGTTGAATAAGAAAAGAATTGCCGGATGCTCTTGTTTTATATCCATTGCCACTACTCAAAGGCGACACGTCAAAATCTGCGACCAAACCAGGGAGCAAAATCTGCATGGGCTGTGTTTGCCATTGAATGGCCATCACTGGTTTTTGGGGTGAGGCTTTAGCAAACGGATCGCTTAACTGTATGGCGTCGGGCATTACTTCAAGCCGCCAAACACCGTGGCTTATCTTATCTAAAAAGTAGGCACCCGTACCCTGGTAACTAACCAAGGGCGATGAGCCAACACCGGCAATATGTTTCAGCTTGGAAACATTTACGGGTTGCGATGAAGTTGTATTGGAATAATAAAATGCTTCCTCCGAATTCATTTCACTCAACTGGTTTTTATAACTAACCCTGAACACATCGAAGGCAGTATCTGCCGGGTAAACACCATAACTTTTATTCCGCGGCACGCTATGAAAAACCTTTGAAGCAATGAGCAAACTGATTGCCTTGGATGGCGTATAAGCAAGGTTGAGGTAGTGCGTTTGATACTCTGTGTTGGCATAAGCAGTTGCCATCGGGTCGTAAGCAAATTGTGTCGCCCATTGAAAGCCGGCGGTCCTGAAACTCCTTGCCATGGCAGGATACATGTTCGATTGAAAGACATCACCTGCATCAAATTCATACACCACTTTTGTACGATTGTTAAATGCAGCAATCGTATCGCCAAATGGAATTTTATACTGATCCACATTTGGTAAATAATTTCCCTGCAGGGTTCTGCCCGCAACCAGCCCGGTTGGGTACCATTGAAAACTATGGCCGTTTACATTGGCTGCTGCAACCGCATCTGCATAGGTTGGGGATTCACTGATGTTATAAAAAATCGGTTTAGTCCAACCGGTGGCTTTTGCAGCGTTGGCAAGGCGGTTAATGTACTGTGTTGTTTTTTGTTTGGGGCCGCTGTGGTGTGGTTCGTTGTTGATCTCCAGCGCTACCACGCTTTCATCCTGTATATAGGTAAGTTTTGTATAAGGATTAACATGTTGTAGAAGTTGCCGGATATAATTCTCTTGTGCTTTTATAGGTGCTTCATCTACAACCGATCTGCCCTTGCCATATACACTTGAAAATCCATTGGTCTTCTCGTCTTTTTCAGGATAGCCATTGCCCCAAAATGCAATAGGAGTAATAAGCGTTTTTATATTCCGCTCTTTCAACTTTGAGATAAGATAATCGAATAAGCGAAGGTGTTCATTGTTTAACAGGTTCCCCAGCGAGTCGGTTATCTCCACATCCCAAACGTGAACGCGAAAAGCATCCAAACCCAATCTTGAAAAGTGGTATACATCAGCATCAATGGCTTTTTCGATATCAGCATTTAATGCTTTGTGCGATCGGTAACCGTAGGCAAAAGGCACGGTATAATTCACACCAAAAAAGGCCGCTTCGGTTTTATCTTTTGTAAAGCGAAGTACACCTTCCTTATCTACATACACAAGGTTTGTTACTTTTTTGTTTTGAGCAAACAGGCTAATGGTGCAAAGGATCGTAGAAAAAATAGGTGCAACTAAGGGAGATGTTTTCATCTTTTAACTTTTATAACAGGCTGCCAAGGGTTAAGCCGACAATGTGTTCCATCACTATAAAAATGTTTCCAGTGAATGTCCCCGGAATCAAAATAATATTCCAGGTTACTTAAAGGCATCCAGTGCGGCTGTTGGCTTACCTGAATTATCAAAAGCACCTAACGGATAGCCTTTCCAGTTGCCATACGCCTCGGGCTCCCAGTATAACACACCCAGCCCCTTAGCGCCCGTTACCGATCGTGTTTTTAAAATGAGGTCGGCTAAAAATGAATTGGCGGCGGCAGGCTGGTCCCAACTCATTCCCACTTCAACCACCATCACTTCTTTGTTATAGCGGGCAATCATATCGTTCATGTTAACGAGGCATTGCGTATTCAATGTTGACCAGTTTGCAGAGGTAGGGTACAATGACATGCCGATCACATCCCACTTACCTCCATTGTTCTTCAAGCCATCGAACAACCAGCGAAACAAACTATTATCCCAGCCATTGCTTACGTGTACAATTACCTTGGAAGTGGGACTTACCAACTTAACAGCGTCGTATCCTGCGTTCACCAACCGTGCGAAATTACCCATGCTTACCGATGCCTTTCCCTCGGGCCATAACATGCCATTGTTTGTTTCGTTACCAACCTGTACCCATTCCGGCGTAATACCTGCATTTTTAAGATCGGTTAAAACGCTCATCGTATGATTGTAAACGGAAGTGGAAAGGGCAGTAACGCTTTGCCCGGTCCATGCGGCAGGTTTAGTTTGGCTTCCGGGGTCGGCCCAGGTATCGCTGTAGTGGAAATCTATCATGATGCGCATGCCCTGGTTTTTTGCGCGGAGTGCTTTTGCAATAACATCGGTGGTGCTATTATAAGCGGGTGTTGGGTTCACCCAAACACGCAACCGGATGGTATTCATGCCAACGCCTTTCAACACCTGTATAACATCCTGTTCAGCACCACTGGTATTATAAAATTTTTTGCCGGATGCTTCCATTTCACTCATCCAGCTCACATCGGCGCCTTTGGCAAAACTATCCGCAGGGGCAGGTATAACAGGTACAACCGGTGCGGGTACAGCAACAGTGGAGTTTTTGTTACATGCTGTTTGGCAATAAAATATCAGGATCGCTACTAACCATTGCAGTATCGTTTTCATTGTTGCAATTTAATTACAATACAACTGCTAATTCTCCTAATTCAATTAGGTTGGTCGTCCAATTCAAATTGCCCTAAAATAAAGTAGGCCATCTTTTATTTGATGGCCTACGATACAATAATATTCAAACAACTTAATTAATAGTTAGCGTTTGGGCATTTTCATTTAATGTAATGGTGTAAGTGCCGGCTGTAGCAGGTGTTTTAAAATCACCTCCGCCGTCCCATTTAATTTTACGGGCCGTACCGGTTGCCTGGCTGCCACCGCTATTATCTTCATAGTCAAATGCACCCCATGCATTGCCTGCTAAAAATTTAATAGACTTATTTGCTTTCAGGTTTAAAGTAATGGTCCATACACCATTGCCTGTAAAGGTCATTTGTGGCGAGGTTGGGGGATCCCAGTCGTTTACTCCGGCCTGGTTTATTCCATCGCCTACCACCCTCATTTCGTTAGCAAGGCTGGTTTCATATTTAACCGCATTCACATCACGTCCGTCCCAAATAACCCGGTAGCGCCCAGCGGTTGTTATGTTGGGGAAGTTTGCCCCGTTAACTTCCACCACGCTTCCACTTGCACCCGTTGCTCCATAAGTCCTGGTTTCGTCTGGTGCATTGCTTCCATTATTCCACTGGTCGTTATCAATCAATTTCCAACCGTTTGCTGTAAAATTAGTAATACCTACAAACAGGTTCATTGCAGGAGCACCTAAAGCATAATTTGGAAATACGTTACCGGGAGTCCAACCTGCACCGGTTGCATCTCCAACAACGCCCATCCTTCCCTGCCTAATGTCGTATTTCATATTCGCAACATCAATGCTAATACGATAAACCCCTGCAGTGGTTACTTTCAGGTTTGCGCCAGACCCGCTTAAATTTCCGCCTGCACCCCCAAAGCTTGTCGTCCATGCACGGCCCTGGGTTATTTTAAATTCAGCATTTGCCGGAAGGAAAATGTACATGTAATAAAGCTTGTTCAAAACTGAAGGACGAAGATCACGGACAAATTCAGGAGCAGTTGGGGGATCCCAATCCGAACCGTTACCGGTTGCAGCCTGGTAACTACCAGCAAGGTAGAAACGTAATAATGGCACATAAGTTTGAACGGTTACCGCCACTGCATTTGAAAAAGCAGTAGCTCCCTGGGTAGTCGTTGCTTTTACCCTGTATTCTATCTTACCAATTGTACCGCCACCTATTCCTTCGTTTAAGGCGGTTGTATTCATTTCAGCCTTTGTCATGGCCCGGTTGTATAATGATGGTCCAACTGCTATTTCCTGTGGCGAAGCGAAATTCTTACCAGCAGAATCGTACTGAAGTGTATAGGTAACAACACCGGCATAACCTACGAATGAAGAACTCCAGGAGAATGTTAGCGAATTATCAGAGGCGGTAGCCAGTGTTCCGGAAACACTGGTGGCCGTGCTTGTAAATAAGGAAGCATCCACAAACGGTGTAACATTCAGGTTTACCACGTTGGATGTGTAGCGTTCATTATTATTCCCGTACGAAGAGATCACTCTTATATCGAGCTTATAAGGCGTACCCAGCGAAAAGCCATAATTCAATAAAATGGCATTGAGTTCCCTTCCGGTAAAAGAAGTGGAGAAACTGCCTTTCACTTCCTTTCTGACTGCCCTGGCAAAATTTCTACCTGACGAATCAATTTCTATAATAAACTTATAGGTGCCTGAATCGGAAGCATACTTAGGGTTTGTCCATGCCAGTGACAAGACATTGTTAAGTGTATCAGCGGGCAAGGGAGCTACCGCAGCTTTGGATGCGGTGAGCGTAACAGCATTACCATTGCTATAAAATGGTAAGTCATCTACTTTTCTACATGCAGCAAAAACCAACGACACCAACAACAACGAGAAAAGATATTTATTTAGATATTTCATAACTGAGTTTTTTATTGGCTTATAGTTTTACAACTTTGTATTTACCCGTTTGGAAGTTAACAGTGATCTTATAACTACCTGCGGAAGGAGGACCAGGAAATCCCGGGTCTGAATCCTTTTTTTCAAAATCACCATCATCCCATGTACCACCAGCTATCATGTGATACTGTGTACTCCAGTTACCTGGCTCCTGTATTAGTTTATACGCACCACCACCTGGTAAGTTTACAGTAAGTTCATATAAAGTGTTGGTCACTTTTTTGAAGCTTTGGCTCACGTTGTATGGAGCTGGCAATGGGTTGGACCAACCGGATTGTGCTGCATCTCCGGTCATCCACAATGTTCCATTTGTTGGGGGCTCCACCTTTGGAGGAATGCTATAGGGTGTTACCGTAAACTTCAACACATTTGAATACAAGGGAACAATATTACTACCCAGGGTAGAGGTGATCCTGATTTCTATATTATGTGGAATACCCGGTACTAATAATTGGTTCAGTAAATAATTATTAAGCTGCTCTTGTGTAAACGTCCTCTCCAACTCCCTGGCTATTGAAATACTTTGCCTGCCGGGATTGGAAAAGTTTGAACCGGTCGTATCTATCTCCATCAAATAGTTTACATCCTGCGAACTGATACCCGTGGTAAAACCATAATTGGGATTCGTCCAGGTTAGTTTGATGGCTTCATTATCCCTGGTTGCAAAGTTTAGTGGTATCGCAGCTTTATTAGCGGTTAATACCGGTGGCGTTCCACCGGTAATGAATATTTTATTTTCTTCTTTTTCGCACGACCAAAACAGGAGCACCGCGAAAAAGCTGAGCATTAATTTGATTAATTTATTTTTCATAATAATCGTTTATAGAGTTAGTAACCGGGGTTTTGTTTGAGGTTGGTATTTGCATTGATATCCCGTGAAGGAATAGGGAACAGTTTGCGGGTAGCATCTACCGCTGTGCCGGAACTTACGCCGCCCTTCCATGGCCATAAATAAGTGCTTTCAACAAATTTGTTATGACGCACAAGGTCGGTACGCCTGAAACCTTCCCAATACAACTCCCGGGCTCTTTCATCTAACAGAAAACTTGTTGTTAGCATGCTGGCGCCAATATTACCTGTAGTGTTGCCATATGCTCTAGTTCTTAAATTGTTAATGTACTGTAATGCCAGTGCAGCATCGCCGCCGGAGCCGCCTTTAACAACCGCTTCCGCATAGTTAAGGTACATTTCGGCTAAGCGAAACAGAGGCATATCAATGTCTGCAAAATCCTGGCTCGATCCGGCAGTACCATCTCTTTTTACATTCTTATATTTCGTTACAGCAAGTCCGCTGGTAAATTCTGTAAGGTTTGTTATCTCCAGGTTTTGACCCGATGTATAAAACTGCGCTCTTTTATCGGCAGTACCGGTTACATCCGGAAATAAGTTGGTTAATGCCTTGGTTGTTCTTATACCGCTCCAGCCACCGCCAACACCAAATGAAGATGCAGGTATAGAACCCCCAACGGATGCATGTGAAAGAAAAGTAGTGCCACCGTAACCCTGCGTTTTTAAACCATCGTAGTTAATGCTGAAAATAAACTCGGTGTTGTTCAAATTATTATCGGCACGCATTAGCCACGCGTAATTGCCCAGTAATGTATAACCGGCATCAATTACTTTTTTGGAGTAGGTGATCGCATCGGCATAACGTGCAGTACCGGTATACACTTCAGCATTTAAATACAGGCGGGAAAGCAATGCCCATGCTGCTGCTTTATCAGCACGTCCGTATTCGTTACTGCGGGGTGCCATCAGCCCTGCATCAATTGCTTTCAATTCCGTTTCAATGTAGCTGAAAACCTGGCTGCGACTTGCCTGAACGGGAGGCGCTCCACCTATCACACTTTCTTCGGTAACAAAGGGCGGGTTGCCATAAAGGTCCATCAACACCCAATATTGATAAGCACGAAGGAACCTTGCTTCAATAGCATACATCCTGATGTTATCGGCGTTGGAGCCGGAAATACCGCGCTTACTCAGGTTAGCATCGGACGCCTCGCGGATAAAGTCGTTACACAAGGTGATTTGGTATAACGAGCGATAATAAAGACCCGTTAAAAAGCTGTTGTTGGATGTCCAGTTCATGTTGTGAAAATCCTGGATGCCCACATCGCCCCACGATATAACGGCTTCATCGGTACTCAGTTCCTGCGCTTTCCAGTAAAGTCGGTAAAAGTCGGAGAAACCCTCATCTATACCCTGTATATCGCCATTGCCTGCAGGTCCCTGGTTACCGGTAAGTGCAAAAGCGCCATACACTTGTGCAAGCACTTTTTTGAAACCTTCCGGTGTGCTGTAAACGGTTTCGGAGGTTACATCGTTTAACGGCACAAGTTCAAGCTTTTTGGTACATGCCTGCAACAACATTAACGCAGGTAAAAGGAACATGCCGGTTTTAAAGATTATTTTTTTCATGATCATTTATTTGGCAATCGTTTAAATTAAAAGTTGAGATTAGCGCTTAGTACAAAATTGCGTGGACGTGGATAGAAATTGTTATCGATACCACCCGATACTTCAGGGTCTACCCCTTTATAGTTGGTGATGGTAAATACATTTTGCACGGTAACACCAAATCGTAAACTGGTGTTCTTCTTAAGAAGGTCGCCTGCGTTGTAGCCAACATTAATATTGTCCATGCGTAAAAAAGAGGCATTTTCAATATAGTAATCAGATAACAGGTATTTATCGCCGTTGCCGGTAAAATTAGTTTCGAGCAAATTACGTGAACCATTGGCTAAGAAGCCAAGCGGATCAATAATGTTCCGTTGAACCCCTGTGTTTGAAAACCTGTTGTTGTATACATAATTTCCAAGGTTAGCACGCATGGTAAATGCAGCATCCCAGTTATTCCATGTAACATTTGAATAGGCTCCAAGAAACACTTTGGCATCGGGAGATTTAAAGCGATACAGATCATCTAGGTTAATTATACCATCACGGTTTAGATCTTCAAATAATCCTTCAATAGGCTTTCCGTCTTTAGTATCGTATACCTGCTTATAAACATAGAAGGAACTTCTTGGATAACCAACAGAGTGAATTTGTGCTGAGGTTCCAACTCCACCAGCTATTCCTCCAGTTAAATTACCGGGAAACTTTGGATCGTTGCTGAAGGTTAAATTTGTTATCTCATTCTTGTTGTAGGTCACATTGAAACCTAAATCCCATGTGAAGTTTGTTTTCTTTACCGGTTGTATGTTTATAGCAAGTTCAACACCCTTGTTCTCCATGTTGCCGATATTAGATACCACTTTGTTGGAAAAATTTGTACCGGCAGGCTGGTCGATTTCATTTAAAAGGTCAGACGTTTTCTTGTAATAGAAATCCAGGGTTCCGCTAACACGACCGTTGAAAAAACCATAATCAAGTCCTACGTTATAGGTGCTGGTTTCTTCCCACTTCAGATTCGGATTATATCCTGATGGTCTGTACAGTTCGTAAAACGTATTGCCAAATTGATATTGAGCCTGACCATTTGATAACGTATACCGGGGAATGTAATCATACAATCCTATACCGTCCTGCTGACCGGTAACACCGTAACCTACTCTTAGTTTCAAATCGCTTAACGTTCTGGAATTCTTCAGAAAGCCTTCATCTTTCATTCTCCAGGCAAAAGCTCCTGAAGGAAATACACCCCACCGATTATTTTCAGAGAAACGGGACGAACCATCTCTGCGAATTGTTCCTGTGAACAAGTATTTGCTCGCAATACTGAAATTAGCCCGACCAAAAACTGAGATTAACCTGTTTTGGGGTTTGTCTGTTGGGAATTGTATAAATGATATTAGATATCCGTCGGTTGTTCTGTCGGAAAAGGGATTCCACCTGTTAGCGCCCGCCAAGCGAACCGTATCAAGGCTTCCATCAGGCCTTTGATAAAGAACACCATTCGCATCACGTTCTGCATTAAAAACATTAGTATGGAAATCCTGGTAAGAATAACCCGCGGTAAGATCTACCCGGCTATTGATGCCTTTAATATCCTTCACATAATTTAAGTAGGCTTCCAGAAGCGTATTTGACTTCTTTTGAAGGTATTTATTTCTTACACCACTATGTTTGACATCAGGAGAACGCAGATACGCAGAGGCAGCACTATCCGGAACAAATATGTTACCGGAACCTTTAGATACATCGTAACCCAGGTTAACGTTTACACGCAAATCAGGGAAAAAATGCAGTTTATAATCCAACTGAATATTACCGAGACTTCTCTGCACATCACTTTCATCTGTTCTTTGCTCAAGTAATCCAACGGGATTTAACGGGGCAAGCTTTCTTAAACCAGTTGCAGAAGATGGATCTAACCACTCAAAATAACTTCCAAACCTTTTACTGGAAGCATTGACTGGCTGCGTGGGATCGAAGCGAACGGCACTTCCAATTGCACCTTCATTTGCAAACCTAGTGCTGCTTAATGAACCTTTCAAATTCAAATCAATTTTCAAATGATTTTGAAATAAAGTAGGATTTAAAGTAAGAGCTGCAGAAGTCCTTTTAAGATTACCGGTACGCAAAAGACCATCCTGGCTTAAATAGCCCAGAGATAAACGATACGGTAAAGCTTTAAATGCCCCTGAAACACTTAAATTATTATCTGTAGTAATTGCGTTGTCATAAATAGCGTCCTGCCAATCTGTATTGGCATTACCCATTAAAGCAATCTGTGCAGGCGTACCTTTAGAATTAACATATGCCCTGAACTCACCCGGAGTTAAAACATCCGCCTTCTTTGGCAGGGTTGATACAGAATTTACGGTAGAGAAATTATATTTTACTTTACCACTCTTGCCCTTTTTTGTGGTGATAATAATAACACCATTGGATGCCCTAGATCCGTAGATAGCAGTAGCAGAAGCATCCTTCAAAATGTTAAACGACTCAATGTCATTAGGGTTAATTAAAGCCAATGCGTTAGCCTGTCCAGCTATTCCGCTATTGTCAATCGGCACACCGTCAATCACGATTAATGGATCGTTGCTCGCATTTAGCGAAGCGCCACCGCGTATACGAATAGTGCTGCCTGCACCAGGCGCGCCACCGTTGGAGGTAATTTGAACCCCCGCAACTTTACCTGCTATCAATTGCTCGGGTGTTGTAATTGCACCGCGGTTAAAGTCTTTAGAGGAAACAGTGGTAATGGATCCCGTAAGATCTTTTTTACGACTGGTACCGTAACCAATCACCACCACCTCACTTAATGAAGCATTGGATTGTTCGAGACTAACCGCGAGGTTAGAAGAGGTTATGGCCACTTCTGTACTGCGGTACCCGATGTTAGAAATAATTAGTGTAGTTGCGCTCGACGGAACTCTTAAGGAGAATGAGCCATCAGCACCGGTTGAAGTACCGGTTTTAGCGCCTTTAACAGTAACCGAAGCATTACCTATAGGGGTACCATCCCTGGTGTCGGTTACTTTACCGGTAACTGTTTTATCCTGGGCAAATGCCTGCACCGATAGGAGCAACATTGGTAAGATAAAAACAAGTAGCAATCGTTTTAAAATCATCATGGTTTCAATTTAACAGTGTCAAAAAAAATGTAGGTTTTAAAAAAGAGGTGAAATAGTTATTCAAAATGAGTCATCAATACTTTCAAAAGAGAACTCTAAGACATACACCCAATCTTTATAGATGCTTGGGTATGGCATTTTTTTTATTGTTAATGCCTGATAAAAAACTGTTGAACTTTTACTTTTCCATTTACTTCAACTTTCAATAAATAATTACCGCTTGCCAATTTTCCGGTGTGTAATTCACTGCCGCCCATTTGCAAAGTTT
>JANPIA010000141.1:0-29116 GCA_031424735.1 Segetibacter sp. | reverse complement strand
TAGTTTAATAATTCATTTCGCAGTACAAGCAAGCGCTCACGCAGGTGCAACACTGCATAGCGCTTTCTCGACAGGAGCGTGTTTACAGTCTCGCCGGTTTGTTCGGCTATTATTTTGAAAGGCACCCCATCTATTTCATGTTGAATAAAAACCTGTCGCTGTTCTTCCGGCAACTCGTTTAATGCTTGTTCCAGTTCTTCCCAAAAAATCGAACGGAGGTAAGCTGTTTCCGGATTGGCTGATTCATCAAGAAAGAAAGAGCTGAGCTCAAAAAAATCTTCCTCTTCACTACCTGCAAAAACATCGGAAAACAAAGAGTGCTTTTGTTTACGATGCTGGTCGGTTATTTTGTTTCGTGCAACTTTAAACAACCACCCGCTCACCCGCTCAATGGGCTTAACCGTATCAGCCAGTTGATAAAAAACATCCTGCAGAATGTCTTCGGCATCGGCATCAGTATTTACCCGCTGCTTTATAAACCCCATCAACCGTTTGCTGTATTGGTTAATAATGGTAGTGATATTTTGTTTTTGAACAGCAGACATTCCGGTTGGTATGGTGAGCGCATCCTCCATGTATAAGTAAGTAGACGGACGAGACAAGATAATATTTTAAAAACACTAAAATTATTTTTTGCCGCTTGCCGGAAAGAAGGGTCATCTGGCTTGCCAATGGTTAAACAACGGGGTTTATGTTTGCCAGCGCCATTTCTTCCAGCACCTTGCGACTGGGCACTTCGCCGGCATACTCCCATTTTATAAGGCGGATCATGCCCTGCGTAATTTCGATGCCGGTAATATCGCCATCGCTAAAACAACAACAACCACTGTTGAAGTAGCAGGGTTGGTAAGCTGTAAAATCGGGGATGCTTTCGCCGGTGGTGCGACGTTGCTTTATTTGCTCTTCCAGCAATTGTATATCCTCCAATTTTTGTTGTTGCTTCGCAATACCGAGTTTGCGGTACAACCGTTCAAGGTAAGTAAGTGATTCGAATACGGGTTGATGAGTATGACCCGTGATGAGTAATACATCTTTTTGCTGGGCGCTCCACTCGTACATCAGTTTGTTGTGTTCCGTTTTCAAATGATTATCGTAAGCAGGTGTGCTGGGACGTAAACCAAGATAAGCTTGTAGTGGCGCCCAAATATTGGCGATAAACCATTTGCTGAACATGTTTCCATCGCTCATTAAATCGCCTTGGTGACCATGCGTTAAAAATATCTGAATGCGCTTTGTGTTAATAATGGTAGATAAAAAAGCACCTTCAAAAACTTTTATTTTTTTACCAAATATGTTTTCAATCTCCAGTATGGCCAAGGGATCATTGTCCCAATAGAGATCGTGATTACCGAAAACTTTAGTGAAAGCATTTCGTGCAATAAAAAGTTTCTCTTTTTCAAAAGAGGGCAGGTTGTTTTTTTTTACCGATGATAAACTGTTTTCCCAAAGCTCCTCGCAATCGCCGAGGTTGATGTAATGGAAGTTTTGCTGGTTGTAATAATCCAATGCAGCCAGGTAATTTTTTTCTGCGTAGGCAAAATCGTCGGATCCATTTTTTGCTCCTTTGTGCTGGTCGGAAAAGATGACGAAGCTTTCGGTAGCGGCATTGAATTCTATAAATGGTCCCTTCTTTTCATTTCTGTTTACAAGCTGTGTGAGCAGCTCGGTTAAAGCTGTATGAATGCGTTCTTTATCTGGTTTTGAATCGTACTTATTTGCCAGCCACGTAACCAGTCGCAATAATATTTTCTTGAACAATTTTTTCATGAAGGTTGAAAGATAGCAAAGCAATGGGCAACTACCGAGTGCACTACTTATAATTTGGATACCATATAATCCCCGTGCAATCTTCCCAATCTTTCATTCTTCGCAAGTAATAACCGCCAAATAAAAATGCCCGGCAGAAACCAGGCATCTTAAAATATAAAAAATCAACTTAAAAATCAAGACCAAGAGCCAAATAACCGATAGGCTTTCCTTTAAACAATCCATTCATTTCCCAGGCAAGATCGAACTTTAAAAAGTAGCCTAACAAGGTGCTGCGTGCTCCGAAGCCATACCCTCCGGCAAAGGGACCAATGCCACCGGCTTTAATCAATACCGATACAGGGTTGGTTGGGTCGGAGCTTGGATAAATAACATTGGGGCGTTCAATGCTGTTGAAGCGGCCATTCCATGCAGTGCCTAAATCAATAAACTGTACCAACTGAAAATTACGAAGCAATGCATTGTTGATTGGCTTGTTCAGTAAAGTTTGAAATACCGGCAACCGGAATTCGCTGTTAAAAACAATGGCATTGTTACCGTTGGAAACGTTTTGATTAAAGCCGCGCAGGTTTACAGCCAGCGATTGAAAAGCATACTCCTGATCCTGCGCAGGCTTGTTTGCATCGTTGAATTTTGGACTGAGCCAGCCATCTACCCCACCCACATAATAAATGAGCTTTTGGGTTCCCCAGCTAAAATCCGCAGCGCCGCGTACTGCCCAAATAAAGTTGCGGTAAATGGGTACATAATACCTTGCATCAAAACCAAAGTTATAGGTGTATTGCCCTTTATGCACCGAGTCTTTTATAGGCATATTAATATCCAGGTATGTTTTCCAGCGCAACCCATTCCAAATGTTTTGTGTTGGGTTGATAGTATTATCATGCACATATTCAATGCGACCCACGCCGTATTGTGTAAGCGCATCTGGCAGGCTAAGTCCTAATATTTCGGGTGCGCCGGTGCTATTGTTAAAGGCTTTGATGATGGTTCGGTCTCTGCGGTAGCCTAAGGTTGTACGAAGGCTTTTTACTTCGTTAAACGGATAGGCGCCATTCAACTGGTAAAGACTGGTGTTGAGTTGCGTGTTATATAAACGTGTTGGACCAGCCCCAATAACCTCAGTATAAAAGTTACGATTGCTTGTGCGGAAGTAGGTTGCTCCCCAGTCGAAACGCTTACGGTAATTTTGGAAGTTAAAAAGATAATCGTTGTCGCGCAGGTTGGTACCTACCCTGAAGCCCCCTGTAAATTTAATGTCTTCCATCAAGTCGCTGATAGTGGCGCGAAACGTAAAATTAAGGTTGGAACCATTGCCCAATTGAACCGGGCCGCTGCCGCCAGCATAGGGTTGGTAACGGTTAATGAGTACGTTGTTGGATACGCCGCTAATTATATTATCTGTACTGAACTTGAGCTTATAATTGTACAACCTTGATTTCTGCAAAGTAGTTTCCTCTTCCTGGTAGGGCGAGCCGATAACCTGTCCGGATGAGTCTTTTTTCTCATCCTCAAATTCGTTCAGGAACACATTCTTCTTTACAGATGTATCCGTTTTTTCTTTTGTATAGGTTGTTGCCTTGCCTTCTTCCGAACGTTTGTTGGCAATGATTTTTTTCATGTACTCCGTGGGACGTGCATTTACATTCCGGTTTCGCAAGGCAAGCGAATCGATCCGCAGTTTATACAGGAATTTATAATCGCCCTGGCGAAGCACTTCACTTACCTGGCCACGGTCGCCGGCAATCCTTGTTTCCAACAAGCTGCTTTGGTAATTGGTTATGGGGAAGGTGTAGGTAGAGTCTTTTGTCACCGCAAAAAAGCTAATACTATCCGGTTCATTTTTTTGCCAGGCAACCAGCGTTGAATCCAATTCTTTATCTGGCGGGTTGCGCAGTATTTCATCACCAATAAAAAACAAGGTATCCAGCCCCTGTGCCTGGGTTGAAAAGAAGCCCGCCCAACGGTTACCGATTCCATTTTCGTCGGCAACAAACGTAAAGTGGTTTACATTATACTGCGATGGAAAGCGTGCATTACCATACTTCAGGTTTGATAATTGCGAGAGTTGTTTTTTTGTGAAGTAATCCAGCAGGAACACATTAAAGCGATGATTGCTTGGCAACACCGTATCGGTATTAACCGCATCAACCGACGGGCGGTTTGAGGAGAAGATAATACCTGCTTTGTTAGGGAACGAAACAAACGATGGATTAAGATCATCATACACATCGTTGGTAAGCTGCTCCATCTTTTTAGTGTCTATCTTATAAGTAAAGATGTCGCTATGCCCGTTTTTTACTGCACTTAACAAAAGGGTGTTTGCATCCAACATATACTGTACATCCAGCACCTGGTCTAATCCTTCTATCTCCTGTTTAAAACTTTTGTAGCGGGCAATGGCATCGTAAACAAACATTTTTATTTTACCATTTTCCCAGTAAATAACCGTTACCCGCGATCCCTTACCATCCCATGCCATCACGGGGTAATTTGGGTTGATGTCATTCAGGTTTGTTCTTACCCCGTTTTTCAACAACACCTTTACCGTTTCGTAATTCTCGTTGAGCTTTACGCTGTAGATCCCTTTTTTGTATTCCACTACTACGTACGAGTTGTTACGCGGGTTGGGGTTGGCATTAAAACGAAAGAAGTCTGACTTGCGGATTTCTTCAGAAACAGAAATGGTTCCTTTTGGTACATTGCGGCGCTGGCGAATGTCTTTGTAATATTTATCCTGCTGGCTTTGCATAAAATCCGCCAGTACATCTTTAAACTTCTTTTTTGCTATACGCTGCGAAGCGCTGTTCAGGTTTTTATAAATGCGGGAGAGATAAAGAAAGTAAGCAACATTTTCCTTCTTATATTTTTCAGCAATGTAATACCAAAATGAGGCTCCTGCCAACACCGGTTTTTCAAAAGCGAACTGGTAAAAATTATTATAGTTACCACTGAGCATGGCGCTTTTAAGCTCATCATCTTTCTCCGTACTCCATGGCTGGGCAACATAACTTACATAACCATCGGTTAGCCATTGCGGAAGATCCAGCAGTGCCTGGTTGCTGGCGAATTCGCCAATATCATCGCCAAACAACTGGTTATCCAATAAAACTTTTGCAATACCCTGCCTGATCTGGATTTTTAGATTAGCGTGGTTGCCATCAAAATAAACTACCATTTTATTATTGACCAGCTTGGTTAAACCACCCGCATTCATCCAGTCTTTACCCAGCCCAATGTTGGTGCTGCGCATATCGTTATAGTTATTATAAAT
Source organism: Segetibacter sp. (assembly GCA_031424735.1). GTDB lineage: Bacteria > Bacteroidota > Bacteroidia > Chitinophagales > Chitinophagaceae > Segetibacter. The sequence goes on along the minus strand of JANPIA010000141.1, from coordinate 24,075 downwards.
GATGATATTAATGCGCCGCTGCACCGAATATTCTATGGATGCTTCAATGCCTGAAAGCTCTTCTTCAGCAACCTGTGCAACAAACTTTCCCAGCTCAAGACCGCCCTGGTTGAAGTAAGAATTAAAGTTGGGCGATTGATAAAATTTCCATGTGAACTTTTTATGCTGAATGCGGTTCTTTCCAAATTCAACGGCATTAACCTGCGAAAAAGAAGCGACGGAAGTAAAACAAAGAAGTAAAAAAAAAGTCAGCCTGTTGCTGATACGGGTAACTTGCATATCCAATCTTTAGAGTTTTAAAATTAGAACAAAAACGTTGTAATCTACAGTTAAAAATACGGTTATGCTCTCTGTAAAGTTTTTCGTTTTCAGCCCGGTACAGGAAAATACGTATGTACTGTTCAACGACGAAAAACAAGCGATTATTATTGATCCCGGTTGTTATTCGTCCGATGAAAAAACAGAACTGAAAAACTTCCTACATGGCAACGGTTTAAATGCTATTCAATTACTGAATACCCATTGTCACCTCGATCATGTTTTTGGAAACAAATGGGCGGCGGATACTTACAGTCTTGAATTATTCCTTCACCGCTACGAAGAAAAGCTTTTGGCATTTGCACCGCAGTCGGGAGCAGGCTGGGGGCTTCCCTTCGATAATTATAACGGACCCCTGCATTTTTTAGATGATGGCGATGAAGTATTGGTTGGGCACGATGTTTTGAAAGTTATACTTGCCCCTGGTCATTCGCCAGGCAGTATTTGTTTTTATTGCGAAAAGCAAGGCTTTATTATTGGAGGAGATGTTTTGTTTAAGGATAGCATTGGGCGAACCGACCTGCCACTTGGCAATCACCAGCAGCTTATAAAAAGTATTCGCGATCGCCTTTTTGTTTTACCCGATGAGGTAATTGTTTACCCGGGACATGGACCCGCTACAACCATTGGATGGGAAAAGTACAATAACCCATTTTTAAACCAATAATAATCCGTAGCGTCTGCTGCATTTCCTACACCTTAGTAACTTATCTTCAATTCATAAATAAAGTTTTTTTATGGATAGGATGAAGCTTTTACTTCTTTTAAGTTTTGGATTTTGCCTCGGGTCGTCTCTATCTGCACAAACTATCGACTCCATGATGATGGTTTATGCAGATCAAATTCCGCAACAGAAAATACATGTACATTTTGATAAGAATATTTATAAAGCAGGCGAATCCATTTATTTTAAGGCCTATGTTTTTGCCGGCTACCAACCTGCCTCCAACAGTAAAACCTGTTTGCTGAATTGATTGACAAAGATGGAACCGTTTTACAACGCAAAGTCTACCCGCTAACACAAGCATCCGCCGCAGGTGATTTTTTAATACCCGATAACTTTAAGCCGTCGCGGCTAACGGTAAGGTGTTACACTACCTGGATGCTGAACTTTGATACAACCTTCCTTTTTAAAAAAAGTATTGAAATTGTTTCGAAAGACGGTAAGGCTGCGCCGGAATTATTGTTAACTGTTGCCCGGCAAATTACACTGGGCTTTTTTGCCGAAGGGGGCGACCTGGTAAACGGAATTGAATCGACCGTTGCATTTAAGGCAACAGACAACAATGGTAAGCCGGTTTTTGTTGAAGGCAACATACGGAATGATAAGGGCGCAAATGTGGTGAAGTTTACAACGCAGCACGATGGAATGGGCAAGTTTAACCTTACACCGCAGGCAGGCGAAATTTATAGTGCCATTTGGAAGGATGACAGGGGAGTACAACAAACTACCACGCTACCAGCAGCAAAAAATGAGGGTGTTGTAATAGGCGTTTCCGGAGCCGGCGACAAGAAAATATTTATTTTAAAGAGAAGTGCGGATGTGCCCCCCACCCTCAAAAATTTATATGTTGAGGCGCACCTGGCACAAGAGTTAGTTTATAAAGCAAAAGTTCCGCTGGTAAATAGTTTTATGAACAGTGGAAGTATAAAGGTAGCAGATTTACCCGCCGGAATTTTACAAATAACGGTGTTTAGCGAAGACTGGAAACCGGTGGCAGAACGCATTGTAATAGTAAACAATGATAATTACGAATTTGATGTTGCCGTTAAGCCACTTGAAGCAAACCTCAACATAAGGGCAAAAAACATTATAAAAATTGAGGCCGGCGATACTACGCTTTCCAACATGTCAATATCCGTAACGGATGCCGATGTAGTTAGCAAAACCGAAGACGATAACATAATTTCCCGGATGTTGCTTACCGGGGATTTGCGAGGGTATGTACATAACCCGGCATACTATTTTTCAAATACCAGTGATAGTGTTGCCAGCCATCTTGACCTGGTAATGCTTACCCACGGCTGGCGACGTTTCAACTGGAACGACCTCGCCAATGCCCGGCGGCCGCAACTTAAATTTCCAACAGATTCCTATCTTGCTATTAATGCAAAAGTGTTTGGTATAACGCCCTCCAATCCATTACGAAGCGATGAACAGATCACGGCGATCATCACCGCAAAGGACTCATCTAACCAAATTGTATTGATACCTAAAGCGGGGCTGGATTTTTTCTCGTTACCCGAAGTTGTTTTTTTTGATACGGTAAAAATTCACTGGCAATACAATAAAGACAGGCGGCTTGAAAGTAAAACAAGTATCAAATTCAATAACGGCCTTTATGAGGGTGCTAACAAAATTGACGCATCCATTTTACCGGTAGATATAAATGTAAAGCGCGATACTGCTGCACTTAACCGTACCCGTTTTTTAGCAGAGCAGGTAATAAAGTTTGGAAGCTCCTGGGCACAACAGGGTAACGTACTCCAATCGGTAACGGTAAAAACAAGGGTTAAAAGCAGGGCAGAACAATTGGATGAAAAATATGCCAATGGCTTGTTTGCCGGGGGCGATGCCTTATCGTTTGACATGACAGATCAAACCGGTTTTATGGATGTTTTCAGCTTTTTGCAGGGCCGGGTTGCCGGTCTTCGTATAACTACTTTTCCCACACCATCGGTATCGTGGCGTAATGGAACCACGGCGCTTTTTTTAGATGAAATGCGTGTTGAGGCTGACCAGTTACAAGGTTTGTCGCCAGCGGACATCGCTTATATAAAAGTTTTTCGTCCACCCTTTATTGGCGCGTTTGGTGGTGGCGATGGTGGTGCGATTGCCATTTATACACGAAGAGGCAGTGATGTAGCCAGCCAGCCAGGCAAAGGCTTGTCCTCCTCCAAACTGGTGGGTTATTCTTATTCAAAAGAATTTTATTCGCCAAATTATTCAACCCGTTCTGCCTCCAGCGATGTTGTTGCTGATTACCGCTCTACGTTGTATTGGAAACCGTTTGTATTTCTCGATGGCTCCCAGCGGGCAACCACCATCCAGTTTTACAACAACGATATCACCAAAAAATTCAGGGTTATTTTAGAGGGAGTAAACGAAGCAGGCAAGTTGGTTCGGGTAGAAAAGATCATTCAATAACCGTTATTTTATAGAATTGACCATCATTCAAAATGAAATAAGGTTGTTTGTAAATCTCATTTAATTATTGCTTATGGCTTGTGTTTTAATAACCGGTGGAACCGGGCTGGTTGGTTCGGTGCTAACGCCCATGTTGCAGGCTAAGGGGTACGAGGTGATCATTCTTACACGAAACCCGAAACCCTCTGCCGTAGCAGGATTGAGCTATGCGGCCTGGGATGTGGAAAAGCAAACCGTTGACACTTCTGCAATATCGAAGGCAGACTTCGTCATTCATCTTGCCGGGGAAAGTGTTGCCGGCAAACGCTGGTCGAAAGCCCGCAAACAACAGATTGTTGACAGCAGGGTAAAAAGTTCGGCCTTGCTTGTAAAAGCCCTTAACGAAAACACGAACAAAGTAAAAACGGTGGTGAGCGCTTCGGCCGTTGGTTGGTATGGTGCCGACAATATATCAACTGTAACAAAACCCTTTACCGAGGAAGCCCCGGCGGCTAACGGTTTTTTAGGAGAAACCTGTAAGCTTTGGGAGGAAAGTATTGAACCCGTTTTATTATTAAAGAAACGATTGGTGAAAATAAGGATTGGAATTGTATTGAGTAACGATGGCGGTGCATTGGCCGAGTTCAAAAAGCCGGTTCGCTTGGGGATTGCCGCCGTACTGGGCAGCGGTAAACAAATTATTAGCTGGATACACATTGAAGATCTTTGCCGCTGTTTTGTTTATGCCATTGAACACGAAGAATTACAGGGCGTTTATAATGGTGTTGCACCTAAACCCGTTACCAACAAAGAGCTGACCTTAAAGCTGGCGCAAAAAACAAAGGGCCGGTTTTTTGTTCCGCTGCATATGCCGGGTTTTGTTTTACGAATTGCACTGGGCGAAATGAGTACCGAAGTTTTGAAAAGTGCTACCGTTAGCGATCAGAAAATAAGGGATACAGGCTTCCAGTTTTTATATCCCTCCATAGAATCAGCATTGGAAGCGTTATGCGCTAAGTGAGTATAACACACAAACGGCTGGTTGAGCTCAACATGCTACCTGCATATTAAATACACAAAAGTTTCAGGGGAAATAAACACTGATATAATTCCAGATGGTATTGGCAATTTCGCGCATGCCTTTGTTGCCGGGATGTTTGGAAACATCTGCGTTAGCAAATAAACCTTCTGCCGTATTTCCATCCGTATAATACAATTTAGTTAAATGGATGAACTGGCATTTTTTGTAGCGCGAGTAATCTGTTATAATATTGGTTAGATCTGAAGAAGGCCAAAAGCCATCTGTTACCACTTTAACTGCATCACCTTTTGCATCCACATAGTTTAACAGTTTATCGTAGTAATCAACAAAATTGCTGTCGTACACGTTTGCCGGGTTTACATTTTCAGCTATGCGAAGCAGGATGAGATCGGGCATTTTCGCTCTGAAGGAATCCAGCTTTCGCAGGTCGAAGTTTTTGAAGTTGACTTCAAAAGCAGCAATGTTTTTATACTGAATTTTTACGGTTGAATCTTTCTGTAAAATATAGCGGGATAAAACATGCACGAAGTCACTGTCTGAAGCAGAAGCAGCCATTCCCCAATTCCCTTTCCAGCCAACCTCTGGCCGCGGATCGTGCTGAACGATGCTGTTGCCAAGTATCAAGACACTTTTGATCTTTCCAATCTTTTCTTCCTGAATATATCTTTCGTCTACCTGCTTTTTTGTGCAAGTAGTAAACAGCAACATTAAAAGCAAATAAACTATTACTCTACTCATGGGTGGTTAGCTCAACATTTTAAATTTCACCTGCAAAGCCATTTAGTTGAGCGAACCTTATAACAACCTGCCCAACCGAACATTGATTCGGTTGCCTTCTTTTGAATTGGTATAAGTTGCCGTAACTGCAATCTTGTTGAAGGGTGCCAGCATGATGCCGCCGCCCGTTCCAACATGCCATCTGTCAGATGTTTCACCACTTTGCCATACACGCCCATTATCAACCAATGCAAGCAATCCAATTTTACCGCTAAACAAATAGCTTTTCATATTGAAGTTATACTGAAGCTCGTTTTGGTTGGAGAAAGCCGTCTCGCCATAAAAACGGAAGCGCATAAAACCACGCAGGGTGCTGCCGCCACCTAACTTATTCAACTGATAAAATTCAGGCGTACCGCCAAGTGTTGCAGCACCTGTTTTTACTGCGAGTGTAAGCGAGGGAGCAATGGGAACATAAAAGCCAAAAGCGCCTGAAATGTTGGTAACCGACTTTGCGGTTTCTTTTAAGTTTTGCGTGAACGATGCAGATGAAACAAAGCTGATACCCTTAGTAGGAAAGAGTTTATGATCCACATGATCGTACTTATAATCCGCACTTATACCTGCATATTGATCCAGCGAAAAAAAGCCTGGCGGACGGCCAACCTCAATGAACTTGCCTCCATCTTTCAGCACTTTTATCAATTGGTAAAACGCAGTAAAGCCAAGGTGATTGCTTTTATTAAGCTGCCTTTCCAAACCAATGCCACCATGTAACTCGCGGGTACGAAAGCGATAGAACGGTTTGGGTCCGGCGTTGATGAGCGTGTTGTTTCCGATGCCTGCAAAATATACATCTATCACTTCGTCTATTGATGCGAGCAGGTTTAAATTCCATTTGCCAATCAATTCGGTAAAGTCGGCTTTGTAGCGTGCGCTGAATGACTTTTGCGTAATAGAATAATTCAACCTGATATCCTGCTGAAAAGCATAGGGCGACTTTCGCCAGGCACGTTTTATATGATGATAGCCAAGGCTTACAAACAACCTGTCTTCGTTGCTATAGCTTAAGCCGGGTTTCAAAAGTTTTGAATCGTACCGGAAGCCGGTGTAGTTGTATTGATGAATATTGGTATCGGATGAAAGATGCAAGTTTACATTTTCTTCTTTTTGAAATGTATTGTTCGAGTCATCGTAAATTTTTACCTCTTCGCTGCCGGCTGTTGTCTTTACAGTAAACTCATCTTTTTTCGGTCCGCCAATCAGGCGAATTTTTGTGTCGCGGCCAACATCACCGGTCACTTTAAACTGGTCGTCACCGTTGTAACCATATACCCGAATTTCGTTTGTTTCACCCGCTACAAATGTTCGGGAATAAAAGGGTTTGCTTTTCTTATTGCCTTCGGAATCCTTATCAAACGCCTCCACTTTAATTTCCTTCCCACCGTTACCAGTAATTTCAAAAACCTCCGACTTTTTTGTTCCAACAACCTCCACTTCTTTTGCCAGTGAGGCGTAATAATCCGAAGCAAACTTTACAATATTGTTCCGCCGCGATTTTAGCTTCGCCACAATTTTATCACCCGAAATCGGGTAAATTTCCGGGGGTAGTTGTTTCACCGCTCTTTCAATAACGCTATTGGTTAACGACTGCTGCAGGTCGTTGGCAATGGTCATCCAGGTTTCTTTGCCGGGCTCGTTGGCCAGCAACCTGTCCAGGTGCCTTGCCTGGTAATTGTATTTCTCAATATTTTTTATAGTAAAATCGAACGATTGCAGGTAACCAACTTCTTCCCGTTTTACGCCCTGCCCAACAAGAAAACCATCAAACAAAGTGTACACCTGGTCACGGTCTCGTGGTATGGGGCGATAAATCTTTACATCGTCCTCTTTAAAATTGGCCCAGCGCCACTGGTCTTCGTGCCGCCCCCAGTCGCTTACAAACATATCAAACAACCTTGCCCTTATATATGCTTTCTGGTCAACCAAATGGTCATTCTCCTCGCGAAGCTTTTGTAACAACTTTTCTGTACCATCTATGTCTTCGGGGTTGCCAAAGTTTTCGGTCTCTTCCTGGTTGCCGCCTGGCCGTTCTTCAAACAAATACAACTGGTTGGCAAATTCGTTGTTAAACTCACCCAAGGCTTTTTGAGAAGGTATAAAAACAACCCGTGGATTGGTATGAAAAATTTTGGCAGCTTCTGCTAAAACGGGTACCGTAAGGAATGCGTAGGGATGGGCGATGGATACCTGGTCGTTTATAATTTTTTCGGAAAAGGTGCCGCGAAAAATTTCGGGCAATGCCCGCCCAAATGTTTTATCTATAGACCGTAGCACGAATTGTTTTCCATCTTTATCAGCCAACCGCAGTGTGCGTGTTTGCCTGCCGCCGCCCTTTAGTATGGGTTTAATGCCACCTTCCAGCGTATCCAAAAAAACACTTTTTACTTTTACCGGTGTTGTCCATTCTGTACGGTAATGCTTTCCCCAGAATAGGTGGTGAAGCTTGCCTGCCTTGTACTGGCTGCCGGCAATAACTGTAGGGTAACGCGGATCAGACGTGGTATCGATAATTGTTGTTTGCTGCGATACTGCAGCAATTGAGATAGCTGCAAACAAAGCCGTGAAAAAAATTTTCTTCTCTTTCAAAATGTTTACTGCATAAAATAATGTGATCATGTATGTTTAAGATTTATCGTCATTTACTTCCAGCCAATAACCATCCGGATCCTGAAAATAGATTTGCTTTACACCATCGGGGCGTAGGGTAATGGTTTGACTTTCACCAACTGCATTGAAATATTTAATACCAACACTATCGAGCCGTTTTATAAAGTCACTTACAGATGGAACACTAAAACACACATGATTATTTCTATCGTGCGGAATAATTTTAGGTGAGCTTTCTATGATGTGAAGCTGGCCATGCGATCCAATACTATACCAGGTATGCTTATCATCTTTGAAGGGATCGGGTATCGTTTCTAACTTCATTACTTCTTTATAAAATACATTGCTTTTTGCAAGGTTAACTACTGATAAAGCCAAATGGTTGAAGACGGGCTTTTGCGCTGCAATTTGCTGGTTCATACATATAACGAATAAGGATAAAATCACCATTTTCCGCATAAGAGTTGTTTGTTTGTAACTGTAAGATATGCATGGCTCATACACATTGCCAAATGGTATCTAAAAACCATCTCCTGCTATCGAAAAAATGTTTTAGCGGTCTAAAGCCATTTTCGGCAGCGAGCCCGTCGGTTTGTTCCATACTATACTTCTGCGAAATTTCGGTGTGTATGGTTTCACCGGCTTTTAAATGAATGGTTGTACCTGCTATTTGTACATCCTGTTTGGTATTGCTGATGAGGTAGCTTTTGCATGTGCCGTTACCGGGATCGTATGTGGGGTAATGCGTAAAATGTTTCAGGTTGAAATTGCCGTCTAATTCATCGTTAATTCTGCGAAGCAAATTGAGATTGAACCGGCTGGTATAACCCGCTTTATCATTGTAAGCATCCAGCACAATGCGTGGATCTTTTTTTAGATCGAAACCGATAAAAAGCAAATCGCCGGGCATTAAGTGTTGTCGTAATGACGAACAAAAAGTGGATACCTTTTCCAAAGGAATATTGCCAATGTTACCTCCAAGAAATAAAACCACCTTTGGTTTCGATGATAATTTTTTTGCCTTTTCAAGCATATTAAAATACTCGCCATGCAAACCCTTTACGGGTAACGATGCTAATTGCAGGGGCAACCCTGTTTCCAGTTGGTTGATGACGTTGCTGGAAATATCAATGGGAAAATAAGTGAAAGCGTGCTGTTGTTTTTGCAATTGTTGTAGCAGGTGAATAGATTTTCGCGCATCGCCGGCTCCTAATTCTATAACATCAAACGAGGGCAATTGGCTAAGCAATGCCTTTGCAATTTCGGCAGACTGCCTGGTAATGATCTCCGTTTCGCAGCGGGTTGGATAGTATTCCGGGCACTCCATAATTTGCTGAAACAAAACATCACCCTTTGCGTCGTAAAAATATTTAGAATCAATGTATTTATTGTTTGCCCTTAGCCCTTGCAGAACATCGTTCAAAAAACGCCCTGGCATGGTGCCTGCAGTATTTACTAGTCCTATTTTTTCAACAATCAGGGTATCCATGTAAAATTATTTTGCCAGCCTGATGCCGGTGTATTGCCAGCGCAGGTTTGGGTGAAAAAAATTGCGGTAACTAATGCGGCTGTGCCCCGGCGATGTTACTTCCGACGCGCCGCGTAAAACTTTTTGATTTACCATGAACTTGCCATTGTACTCGCCTATTGCACCCGGCGCTTTACTAAAACCGGGATAAGGCAGGTAAGCGCTTTCCGTCCATTCCCACCGCCGCCCCCAGTTGAATTGTTCTGCGGCAACTTCCCATTCAAACTCCGTTGGAAGGCGACTATTTTTCCACAAAGCATAGGCTGACGCTTCATAAAAGCTAATGTGATTCAAGAGGTCATTTTCTTCTACCTTTTTTAATCCCTGTAATGTATAGTGGTGCCACTCACCCTGTATGTTATGCCAGTACATGGGCGATTGAACATGGTTGGTTTGTACCCAATCCCAACCCTCGGCATGCCAGTGTTTAAAATCGGTATAACCACCGGCATGCATAAATTCCAGGTACTCCCCGTTGGTTACCAGGTTGCTTGCAATAGCAAAATTGCCAAGGTAAACCTTATGCCTCGAAAGCTCATTATCAAAACAAAATGCTTCGCCTGCATAGCCTATCTCGTAAATGCCTGCATCTATTGTGATGAATTCTGCATTAACATTGAAAGGTGCCCTTATGATATCCGTGTTATTATAAGGTGGAAACAAGGGATTGTGTCCCAGAATATATTTGATATCTGTACACAACAATTCCTGGTGCTGTTGTTCATGGTTTAACCCAAGATGTAGCAGTTCCTTCACCTCCGGCGCAACTGCATCGTTCAAAAATTTTATCATAGCATCGTCCACATGTTTGCGGTAACTGTAAACATCTTCTACTGTTGGGCGACTTAAATTTCCACGGTCCGTACGGATAACCCTTGCACCAACTGTTTCGTAATAGCTGTTGAAAACATAGTTATACATGGGGTCGAACTCCTGGTAATCTTTTGCATGTTCTTTTAAAATAAAGGTTTCGAAAAACCAGGTTGTATGTCCGATATGCCATTTGGGCGGACTAACATCTACCACCGGCTGCACCACGTAGTCTTCTGTTTGCAGCGGTCTGCAAATCTGTTCGGTGTGCTTTCTTACTTGTAGGTAGAGTTGCAAAATATTCATACGAGTTAAAAAGTTTACGAGTTTACCAGTTCGCGACTCACGAGTTTACCAGTTCACAACTTTTGGAACATTGACCATTTACAATTTATCAGTGCACTACTTTTTCAAACTCGTGTACTCGAGAACTTGCAAACGGGTGAACTAATATTTTGTCGGAATCGTAAACCCAACGCTCCTCAATTCCCATCTACATACAATTTAAGTTGCGAAATGGTTTTAATGTTCAGTTGTTCAGCTTGCTGGCGGCGCATCATCAGCGCATAAGCATTGTTGAAACCAATTGGTTTAAGCCACTTAATTTTGAATTGGCGATCAAACTCGGTTTGCACATAATCGTACACCTTTTGTTTATCACCCATTATATTTTTGAGTAACACAGCAGGCGGTTTCAATAATACCAGAAAACCGGTACCCGTATATTCCGGGTATAGGTCTATCTGGTTATTGGTTAGTGCATCAAAGCATATTTTGGTGCCGCCTAAACCCGTTTTAGTATCTGCTTCCAGGTCGGTGAATCCTTTCAACAGCATACTATACATCTGCAATAAAATGTATTGCTCACCAAAAATTTTGGAACCCATCCTAACAATTCCCTTTTTACCATTGCGGGGCTCTTTATACAATTGATGAGCAATCAAAAAGTCCTTTGCCACCTGCTCCGGGGTTTGCTTCAGGTAGTCAACCCTGTAATTGAGATCCGTCATCAACGAATCATTGATGGTACCGGATAACAGGTTCAGCGTTGTTTCTACTTCCGGGAATTTGCTTAAAATTTCATGCCTTACAACCGGAGCGGCGTTGTATGGTGGAAAGATGGTTTTATCATCTTCCAGCACAACCAGGTCAAAGGCTTTCAACCTTCCATCGGTACTGTAACCGCTGATAACATCCAGTTGTTTTTCGTATGCTGCTTTGTACATTACCGCATCGCTAATAACCACCGTTCTAATTGCCAATCCATATTTCTCTTTCAAACCTAAATAGCCATCGCTTCTCCCCATAAATTCGGGTGTAAATCCAGCCAGCATTTTACTGCCCAGTGCCGAAGGAAGAAGGTAAAAAGAAGAAAGCAAGATTATCAATGCTGGTATCGCAACAAAAGCTGCCCTGGTTTTCCGGATATTTATTTTTTGCACTTTAGAAAGAATAAAGTCGAAAATAATTGCCAGCAGTGCGGCCGGAATTGCGCCAGCTAAAATCATATTTGTATTGTTGAGGGCGATGCCTCCAAAAATAAACTCGCCTAAACCCCCGGCGGCAATGTAGGCGGCAAGTGTTGCCACACCAACATTGATCACCGTAGCAGTTCTTACACCGGCTAAAAGAACAGGCATGGCTAATGGCAGTTGCACTTTCCATAAAATTTGTGAAGTATTCATACCCATGCCGCGGGCAGCATCTACCACCAATGGCGCAACCCCTTTTATACCAGTATAGGTATTGCGGATGATGGGCAACAAAGCATATAGTAACAAAGCAACGATGGCTGGCTTTGCACCTATGCCTAATAAGGGTATCATAAAGCCAAGTAATGCTATACTGGGTATGGTTTGCAGTATGCCGGCAAGGCCTAACACTGCGCCACTCCATTTTTGTTTGCGTGCTATCCATATACCAAGCGGTACACCAATAATTACCGATAAAAACAGGGAAATAAATGTAAGGCCGATGTGTGCCATGGTTTGCTCCAGCAACTTACCGGATTGCTGCATCATGAACTGCCACAAGGTTTGCTGCTCATTCATTGCCCTGTGCAGATTTGTATTTTGTAAATCCCAACATTAAAGCAGACGCATCTATTACTTTTTTTTCATCACCCATGCTAATGGATACATGTGCCTGCGTACCCGACAATATTTGAAGTGTTTGCCAAAGGTTTGTGCCAGGTTCAATTTCGCCAGACGCAATTTTATTGGCAGATAATATCAGCGGAAAGATGTGCCGGATGTTCAAAGCTTGTAGTTCGAGCAAAAAGCGGTACTCGTTGAAAAAAGACCTGACGAATCCATTTGCCGGTTTAAACAAGAGATCGGAAGGTGTACCTGCCTGCACAATTTTGCCTTTATCCATAAGGCATATCCGGTCACCAAGTTCAAACGCTTCCTGTACATCGTGCGTTACCAGCACAATGGTTTTCTTTTTGAATTCTTCCAGGTTGCTAAACTCTTTGCGAATGGTGTTGCGGGTAACCGGGTCCAGGGCACCGAACGGTTCATCCATTAAAAGGATGGGAGGATCGGCGGCGAGCGCTCTTGCCAGCCCAACGCGTTGTTGCTGGCCACCACTTAACTGTGCCGGAAAAAGGTGCGCAAACCTTTGATGTGGCAAGTGAAGCTTCTCCAGCAATTCGTTGGTACGTTGTGTAATTCTGTTTTTATCCCACTTTAAAAGAGATGGCACAATCCCAATATTTTCGGCAACTGAATAGTGCGGAAACAGTCCGTTGTGCTGCAGTACATAACCTATGCCTTTCCTAAGTTTCTCGGCTGGCTGGCTCCAAATGTCAAGCCCGTTTACTTTTATATTTCCTGCTGAAGCTTCCGTCAAACGGTTGATCATGCGCAACGTAGTGGTTTTGCCACAACCGCTTGTTCCCAAAAGCACCATATTTTCTCCCTCGTTCACCTCAACCGAAATATTATCGACGGCTTTTATTGAACGATATGTTTTGGTAACATTTTGCAGTTGTATCATTTGCGCTGTCGGGTCTTTTATCTATCGCCCTATTACAATAAAAAGATACGTTATGTTTTAAAAAAAGAGATGGAATGATAAAAACAAACTGCCTATTCTTCTTCTTCTACATTGGTCATTTTGGCTAATACGAAAAATGCGCCTTTGGTTACAATCTGCGTTTTTGGCGGCAGGTTTTTCATAAAAGAAACTTCGGTAAAGCCAACATCGGAGGCTCCTTTCATCACCGGTATCCTCTCAAAATGTAATACAGCATCCTCCGCTTTAACTGCTTTCGATTTATCAATGCCTTTGTTTCCTGCCGCCTTTGCCGAATCCTTCTTCAATACAAAAATATAGTCCTGCCCCTGGTACGAAACAATGGCTTCGGTTGGTACCGCGGGCAACACGGTTTCGCCAATACTTATTATTGCAGTAATGTTCATGCCTTCTATCAACCCGGTTTTGTCGCCCTTTACTACTGCATGAATGGGGATGGTTTTACTCTCATTTACAAAAGCGGTACCTATAGAATATACCTGCGCATCGTACTCCTTACCAGGATTGTTTGTAAGTGTAAAATGAATAACCTGGTTGGCGTGCATCTTTTGCAGGTCTTTCTCAAATACAAACAGATCGAGGTGCAGCAGGGAGTTGTTTACAATTTCTGCTATGGGTGTTGAAGGATCAACATTAGAACCTATTTGAGCCGTAACATTGCTGACGGTACCACTTATGGGCGCTGTAATAGTTAGTGTGGTGATAATGTTACCACGGCTTACACTTGCAGCAGATATGCCCATTGCGGTTAATTGTTTTTGTAAAGAATTTCTTGATACCCTCAGGGTTGCCAATTCCGTTAGTACCCTTTGCAGGTTCTTGAGCGGAGCTGCATTGCCTTCTACCAATTCCTTTTGCCGTTTGTATTCAAGTTCATTCAAACTAATTTGCGCGTTCACTGTTTGCAACTCCTGCTGCAACCCTGCCACGCCGGGGTTCACAATGGTGGCTACTGCCTGTCCTTTCTTAACAAAATTGCCCGGGTGAATATGGAGGGTTCGTATTACCCCGCTGTTTACAGATGTTACAAATGCCTTGTTATGATTCGGCACAGACAACATTCCAGTTGCCTTAATGGAAGTTTTGAGGTTCTTCAATTCTATCGTGCCTATTTCAATAGCTGCCGTTTCCATTTGCAGGCCCGTAAGCGACACTTCGTTGATGGGTGTTTCTTCTTTGTGTTCTTCTTCCTTTACTGCTTCTGTTTTTTTACTACCGCAGGAAGCCAAAAAAAGGAAAAGCGTAATTAGTAATTGGTATTTGGTAATTGATGTTTTGTATAAAATCATTGTTTTTGAATATTTGGTTTTTGATAAACAGATTTAATTTGGGTCTCAATAGTTTTTATTACCTCAGCCGGCCAGTATGCACATGGCACCTTTCTTTTAATGGCTTTACGTAGCCAGCATTTGTCTCTTTAAATAAGCCTTCCGCTATTATATAAAATCTTTCCCGGTCAGGCATGTTATATCTTCCAAAACCATCTGCGAGATTTGCAGCTATACTATCTGCAGACCTGATTACGTGTAGCCTAATTACAGATTACAGATTACCAATTACCAACTAATAACTACCAATTACTAATCTCCCCTATAAAACAACAACGCTATTGCCGAATGATTAAATTGATTCAGCACTTCTAAGTAATTCTTTTGAATATCTATTGCCTGCGAAAGAAATTGTGTTAGTTCTGCAAAGTTTATTTCGCCGCCACGGTAGGCGAGGTTTGAAGATTTAATGATAGCGTCTGCCTGCTTCAAACCTGTTCCTTCGTAATAGGCTAATAGATCCTGCTCTTTTAATAAATGCTGGTAGGCCTGGTTATAATTTGTAATTAATGAAAGTCGTTCATAATCCAGTTCGCTTTGTTGATAGTTTTGCGATAACTCGGCAGCTTTCACTTTGTTTTTATAAGCATGACCCGCAAATATTGGAATGCCTGCACTAACGGAGAAACCGCTGTATGGATTGGACGCACCATATAAATGCTGCGAAAAAAATCTTCCTTCAAAATTGGGTTTTCGAGTTTGTTGCTGCACTTTTATTTCCGCCCGTGCAATGGATATATTTTGTTGTTGCAGTTGTAACAGCGGGTGCTGGTTTACGTTACTGTCTAACAAGCCAGCTTCCACTTTTTGAAGCAAGGTTGCATCGGGCAGGTAGCTATTTGTTGTGTTGAGCAATCGCTTTAAATTTTCCTGTTGCACGGTTATATCCCTTGCCAATAAATTCAACTGAACCGTATTTTCTCTCGCCCTTGCCATTGCTGAAAGACTGTCTAAACCTGCGCTCTCACCCGTTTTTACCCTTAACACTGCAGCCTTTGCTAACGAAGTATAAATGCTATCCAATTTTTGCCAAAGCAATTGCTTGCTTTGCAAGTACCAAAGTGTATAATAAGTAACCTGAACATCGCGCTTAATTTCCAAAGCCTTTATTACCTTATTAATTTCAGCCGATTTAACCTGCTCCTGCAACAAGTTCTTTCGTGCTTTATAAACCGAAGGCATCTCAATACTTTGAGAAACACCGATCTTTAAAATGCCCTTCCGGTCCTGTGGAGTCAGGTCTTCGTTCTCGGCAAAAACACCCGTTTTTGGAATATCCAGCCAGGTGCCTTGTAAAGTTTTACTTCGCTGGATTTGTATATCGCCTGAACGCAGTTGCAGGTTGTTTTTTAAAGCCGTGTCGTAGGCAGCATTAAATGAAATACGTTGCTGCGATGTTGCGGATAAGGTGAAGAGCAGAGAAATTAGTAATTGAGTAATTGGTATTTGGTAGTTCGTATTTGGTGATTGAGTATTTGGATGATCAGAAATTTTTCTCTTTTGGATGCGACTTCCAATTACCAATTTCCGATTACAATTCGCTGTTCTAATTACTAATTTAATAATAGCCCGGTTAGTCAAAATTATTTTCTCTTTCATTTGCATAAAACAAAAATTACTAATTACCAATTACCAGTTTCTTTTTCGTAAATAGAATATAAAGCAGTGGAAGAACAACCAATGTGAGTATAGTTGCTGTAATTAATCCACCTATTACAACAGTCGCCAAAGGTTTTTGCACTTCGGCACCTGCACCGGAGGAGAGCGCCATGGGCAAAAACCCAAGCGATGCTACCATGGCCGTCATCAGTACCGGTCGTAAACGAATCCTCGTTCCCTCCTTCACTCTTTGTACTACATCATCCACTCCATCTTTTGCCAATTGGTTAAACGTAAAGATCAAAACAATACCATTTAAAACGGCAACCCCAAACAGTGCTATAAAACCAACACCAGCTGAAATGCTGAAAGGCATCCCTCTAACAAGCAACGCAAATACCCCACCTATGGCAGACATAGGTATAGCAGTGAAAATTAGGGTTGCCTGCTTCACTGAACGAAAGGTAAAATAGAGCATTGCAAAAATTAACAGCAGAGCAGCAGGTACGGCAATCATTAATCGCCGTGATGCTTTCTCTAAGTTTTCGAACGTTCCGCCATAACTATAAAAATAGCCCGGTGTCAATTTCACCTTTTTATCAAGCGTTTGCTGTACTTCTTCCACTACACTTTTCACATCTCTGCCGGTTACGTTAAAGCTCACCACAATCCGGCGCCTGCCTTCATCCCGGCTTATTTGCGTTGGCCCTACCTGGTATGATACAGTTGCAACCTGCGACAGCGGTATTTGAATTCCTTCCCTGGTGGGAATAAATAAATCACTTACATCTTCAATAGAAGTACGGTAGGCGCTATCCAAACGCACCACCAAATCAAACTTTCTTTCATTTTCATAAACTACACCCGCTGTTTGCCCCGCAAAGGCCGTTGTAATAATATTGTTTACATCGGCTATGTTTAATCCGTAACCTGATAACCGTGCCCTGTCGTACAGTACCACTATTTGCGCCAGGCCGCCTACGCGCTCTACCTGTGGTTGTGTTATGCCTTTAATGGGTTGGATGGCATTGGCAACTTTTTGCGCAAACGCATTCAGGCTATCCATGTTCTCGCCAAAAATTTTTATGGCAACGTCTTGCCGAATGCCTGTCATCAATTCATTAAAGCGCATTTGTATAGGCTGGCTTGGCTCGGCAATTACACCTGGTATTTCTGACAGCGTTTCCCGCATCTTATCGGCGAGGTCATAAAAATCATCTGTTGTTGTCCAGTCTTTCTTGTCTTTCAGAATTACCATCAGGTCGCTTGCTTCCGGTGGCATTGGGTCGGTAGCTATATCTGCACTTCCTGTTTTACCTACTACCATTTTTACTTCGGGATAGCGCTTTAACATACGTTCTGCCTGCATTATGGTTTCGGTTGTTTGGCTAAGCGATGAGCCTTGCGGCAAAACAAATTCTATCGCGTAGTCGCCTTCTTCAAGGGTTGGGATAAACTCGCCACCCATTTTGTTGAAAATAAAAAACGTGATGACCAATACCAGAACTGCCAGGGAAACAATGATGTATTTTAAACGAATCGCTTTGGCAAGAATGGGTGCATACAATCGCTGAAAAAAGCCCATCATCCTGTCGGCAAAAGTTGTTTTATGCGATATCTTTTTTGATAAAAATAAGGCAGACATCATAGGGATGTAGGTAAGCGAAAGAATGAGCGCACCTATGATGGCGAAGCTTACTGTTTCTGCCATGGGCTTAAACATCTTACCTTCTATACCCTGCAGCGAAAGGATGGGAAAATAAACCACGAGAATGATAAGCTGACCAAATGCCGCAGACTTCATCATTTGTGAAGCACTTGTTTGCACGGCAGCATCCATTTGAGGTTGGGTGAGCCTGGGTAATGGGTAATGGGTGGTTGGTAATGGGTGATCTGTAATTTGTAATTTGTTTTCATCTTCTTTCAAATTACCAATTACCAATTTCTGATTACCTGACCGCTGATGTAAGTAAAGCAATGTGGCCTCCACAATAATCACTGCACCATCTACAATCAAACCAAAATCAATGGCGCCGAGGCTCATCAGGTTAGCGGAAACACCAAACACATTCATCATTGCCAATGCAAACAATAACGAAAGCGGAATAGCCGACGCTACAATTAGACCGGCTCTTATATTTCCAAGAAAAACAATCAACACAAATATCACGATCAGGGCGCCTTCTATTAAGTTTGTTTCAACAGTTTTAATGGCACGGTCAATCAGATTAGTGCGGTCAATAAAGGCTTCTATCTGAACATCTGCCGGCAACGATTTTTGAATGGTTGGCATCCGTTCTTTTACACGTTTTACCACCTCTGCGCTGTTAGCACCTTTCAGCATCAACACCAAACCACCCACCACTTCCTTCTCTCCATTAAAGGTCATTGCTCCATAACGTGGCGGCGAGCCAAGTTGCACTTTTGCTACATCACGAATGATGACCGGGATACCATCGGGTTGTTTTTTTACCAGTATGTTTTCAATGTCCTGGATAGAACTAACCAAACCAACACCTCTTATGAAATAAGCGTTCGGTTTTTTATCAATATAGGCACCACCTGTGTTTTGATTGTTGTTTTTAAGCGCCTCAAAAATTTCGGGAATGGTAACGTGCATGGCTTTTAACTGTGCAGGGTTCACCGCCACCTCGTATTGTTTGGATATACCTCCAAAAGCCGTTACCTCTGCAACACCTGGAATGCCGTATAGCTGGCGAGCTACAATCCAGTCCTGCATTTCACGCAGGTCCATAGCCGAGTATTTTTGTTCGCTGCCTTTTTTAGGATGGATAAGGTATTGATAAATTTCACCCAGCCCGGTGGTTACCGGCGCTAACTCCGGTCTGCCTATACCCTGCGGAATTTGTTCCTCCGCTTCTTTTAATTTTTCTGCAATTAACTGCCGGGCAAAATAAATGTTTACGTTGTCTTCAAACACTACCGTTATTACGCTCAAACCAAACCTTGAGAAGGATCGCATCTCTACCAGGTCGGGTAGGTTGGCCATCGACCGTTCAACTGGCGAGGTGATGAATTGCTCCACTTCCTGCGCGGCAAGAGTAGGCGCTTTGGTAATTACCTGTACCTGGTTGTTGGTAACATCCGGCAATGCATCTATGGGCAGTTTAGATGCACTCCATAAACCCCATATTATCAACGCCAGCGTAAATAATCCAATAACCAGTTTATTATTAATACTAAACCGTATAATCTTATCTAACATGAAATAACCTTTCAGTAAATGAATGACGAGTGTGCTTCAGCCATGCTGGAAGCAACGAAATACTAAGTTGATGGTTACACTAATTGCGGAGGTTGCCAAATTGGCGAATCAATGCCCTTGCTATCTATGTGCAAAAAGCTGCTTGCAGGTTCACTGGTGTAATGGGTTGCGTAGGAAAGAACAGCGATAAAATGATTTATTGAAAAACCTGCACAACATGCGCAATTGCAAAAGGGAGAACAATCATCCTGCTGTTCATCCTGTTGCTGATGGTTGAACGCTTCGATCTTTGCATTTGCATGATTGTCCTTCTCGCTGGGCTCGTCGTCGGCGCAGGGCATTACGCTCAGCGCCAAAACAAGGAAAGCCATGATGAAGGAGATAAATTTCATTGGCAGCAAATATAGCAATTGTACTATAGAATTGACAACCACCTGCAGGCAGCCATCTTCGGTATGTTTGTGGTTCGATTTTTTAAATAGCACCTGCAATAGCTTTTACATCACTATTATGGAAATTCAATCACAACAACCCTTTATTGTTCGACTGGCACTGGTGCTTTTTTGCCTGATAGCGATCTCGTTCATTGTTTATATTGGTCAGGATGTTTTGGTGCCTGTACTGTTTGCCATTTTGCTTTCAGTACTGCTGTTGCCGCTCAATAGTTTTTTAGAAAGAAAAGGTTTAAGCCGTGTGATCGCCACGTTGATTTCACTCACCATCTTCTTCATCATTTTCATCATCGTCATTTATTTTCTCTCCACCCAGATAGCCAATTTTATTGATGATGTTCCAACAATTGAAAAGAAACTGGACAAGCATATGCGAACCGCGCAAAAGTGGATCTCGCAAAACATGCACCTGACACGAACCCAGCAAAATGAGGTAATAGAACAAAGTACCGAACAGATAACTGAGGCAAATGGTGGTGGCGGTTTTTTAGGAAAAACATTTTTATCTATCAGCGAGTTTATTATTGTGGTAGTGCTGCTGCCCATTTATTCGTTCCTGATTTTGTATTACCGCGAAATGATCAGGCAGTTTTTGACAGACATTTTCAAACAGCAGCATCGAACTAAAGTTTTAGAAGTTATCAATGAATCGAGGGTGATCGTTTACAACTATATGCTGGGACTGGGCATTGAGATGGCCATCGTTACTGGTATTAACACGCTGGGTTTTATTCTCATCGATATTAAGTATGCTTTCTTCCTCGGGCTGTTTGCAGCCATATTAAATCTTATACCCTATGTTGGTATGCTGATCGCTTCCATTTTCTGCATCGTTATTACCATGACAACAACCAACAACCTCAGCGATCTTATTTGGGTTGCCGTTGTATTATTAGTTGTACAGTTCATCGATAACAATATCATCATGCCCAGGGTGGTTGGTTCCAAGGTAAAGATCAACGCATTGGTTACCATACTCGGTGTTATTATCGGCGGGGCTTTGTGTGGATTTTCAGGTATGTTTTTATCCATACCTATCATCGCTATTTTTAAAGTGATATGCGACCGGATAGACGATTTAAAACCGTGGGGAAAAATGATGGGCGACGACACCTCCTATGTACAGCAAGGCAAATTTTTAAAAAGAATAACTCAACAAAAGAATAAAAAGAAAAGCACATTGCCGCAAGTGGTACAGGAAGCTGAAGATTAACTTCCCGCACTGAAAGCGTTAAAGCTTATAATATGCATGGGCTTAGTTTTTGCACCCATCTGTAATAACACCGATGTGAATTGGATGGTTGTAAGCACAACAAGGAATTATGAAGCAGGAAAAAAAGAGAATACTGTTGCTCAATATGGGGCAGGCCGTTAACCTGATAGGAAGTTGGGAATGGGATTTGAAAACAAATGAAATATTTTGGACCGATGAAATGTTCGCCCTGCGTGCAGCGCCTGTAAACGCAGGCAACCTGGTTTCGCTGGAAGAAACAATCCACTACATCCATCATGATGACCGGGACAAGGTGTTACAAAAATTTGCGTTGGCTAAACAACGAAATGAGGTGGAATTTAAATACCGCATAGTTGCTGCCGATGGCAAAGTAAAATACGTTGCAGCATGGATAAAAGTGGTAAAGGATGAAAGCGGCGAGCCCATGCTAATCAGGGGAACCAGCCAGGACATCAGTAAGCAATTAGAAGCCCAACATCATTTACACGAGCTGAATCATGTACTAAACCACGCCGAAGAAATTGCTGGATTAGGTAGCTGGCAATTTAATATAACCCGTAACCAGATGGTGTTTTCAAAAAACCTGTATGCAGTGCTTGGTTTGGAGCGCAATGAAACCCCATCGTACAATGTGCTTGTGAAAGTGGTTTGCAAGGGCGATAAAAATAAATTTCCCTCTATTGACGAACTGGCACAACAGCCGGCAAAATCAATGTCGACTGAGTTTCGTATACGAACCGAAAAAGGCACGCTTGTTTACATTAGGCAAATATCTAAACATATAAAAAACAAGGCTGAAGAAGACGTGGTGCTTGCAACCATACAGGTTATTACTGGCGAAGTATTATTAAGAAGAGAACTGGAAGAAAGAAAAGTATTCAGCGACCTTCTTTTTAACAATAGTATAGACATGGTGGTAGCTTACGATAAAAACCTTCATGTGATAGCATGGAATAAAACGTGCGAAGATTACTATGGCATAGGTGCAACCGAGATAACCGGAAAACATTTTTCCGGCGTACAGGAATATCTTCATCAAGATACCAGCCGGGACGACCTGGAGAAAGCGCTGGCAGGTGAATACATTCATCGAACGGGTAATAAAAGAACCGATGGCGCTAAGCATTTTGAATACTTCATACAACCATTAAAAACTTCTGATGGTGAAATAAAAGGTGCCTTAACCATCACCCACGATCTTACTGCAATAAGCAATGCAACCGCCAGGTTAGATGAATTGAACCGTTCGCTCGAACAAAAAAACAAAGAGTTGGAACGAAGCAATAATGAACTGGCATCGTTCAGCTATGTTGCCAGCCACGACTTGCAGGAACCATTGCGAAAAATTCAAACATTTAGCCGCCGGATCATCGATACTGAGTTGACCAATCTTTCCGCACAGGGTAAAGATTATTTTAAAAGAATGGAATCAGCCGCACGCCGCATGCAACGGCTTATTGAAGACCTGCTTACTTTTTCCCGCACAAATACCACGCTTAAAACACTGGAACAGGCCGACCTGAATGTAATACTTGCAGAGGTAAAAATTTCGCTGAAAGAACATATTGAAGAGAAAGGTGCCATTATTGAATCCGGTCAACTTCCGGTTGCGAAAGTGATCGTTTTCCAATTCCGACAAATGTTGGAAAACCTGATATTGAACTCACTTAAATATGCAAAGCCCGGACAGGCGCCACAAATAAAAATAACTTCGGAAATGTTTACGGGTGTACCCGTACAGTCAGAAGACCCGGATGCGCATGGTAACTATTTTAAAATAGATATCATGGATAACGGTATTGGCTTTGAACAGGAATTTGCCGAAAAGATCTTTGAACTATTTCAGCGGCTGCATGGCAAACACGAGTATCCGGGTACCGGCCTGGGCTTGGCTATTTGCCGAAAAATTATGCAGAACCACCATGGTTTTATCTCGGCGCACAGCGAGATCAACCAGGGAGCAACGTTCACCGTTTATTTACCGGCTTAGCAAGCTATCAGTTAACTTACAGCATGGCAACATTCAAAAACAAATTACTTGGGTAAATTGCTGCACCGTTCTACCATACAATTGCTTCGGTTCCAATTCTCGTTTTTTTTAATGCCGGTATTCTGGTTTGCGCTAAGTTTTGTTGATGATATAAATTGGGGGCGTGCAGCCCTCGTATTTATTTTGTTGCATGTTTTGCTGTACCCATCCAGCAATGGTTACAATAGTTATATGGACAGGGATGAAACCAGCATAGGTGGGGTGGAAAACCCGATGCAGCCAACAAGGCAATTGTATTTCGTAACCGTATTAATGGATGTAGCTGCCTCGGCTTTAGCATTTCTCATATCCACAACTTTTGCCGCCCTCTTTATATTTTATATTATCTGCTCAAGGCTTTACAGTTACCGTCCAATTCGTTTAAAGCGCTTTCCTATTGCTGGTTATTTAACAGTTATGGTTAACCAGGGAGCGCTTACATTTTTTATGGTTCATCATGGTACGGATAAATACCTGACCACACATGTGCCATGGAGCGGAATTGTTGCCGCCGCATTTCTTATTGGTGGTTTTTATCCCATCACCCAAATTTACCAGCACCAAAGCGATGCGGAAGATGGCGTTACCACCTTAAGTATGCTATTGGGTAAACGCGGCACTTTCGTTTTCTGCGGCATTATGTACACCGTATCGTTTGTCCTGCTCTTTCTTCATTATAACCATCACGAACAATTGTACAGGTTCGTAGTTTTACAACTATTTTTTTTACCGGTTCTGATCCTGTTTTTTCGCTGGTGTTTTAAAGTTTGGAAAGACCCGGCTGCTGCTAACTTTAAACACACCATGCAAATGAACTGGGTTGCCAGCACCTGTACAAGTCTTGCTTTTATCACTTTACTTATCCTTCATCAACTTGGCTAATATTATATCCATAGGAACAGCCTTACCTATTCATTGCCATCAACAGAATGATATACTTAAGTTCATGCAGGCGG
>JANPIA010000140.1:0-1896 GCA_031424735.1 Segetibacter sp. | reverse complement strand
AAAGTGGTGGTAGACTATACCGAACCTGATAACACCGCTAAACCTGGAGATAAGCCAGCGAAAGCATTTTCATCCGGTACGTTTGCCCTGCAAGGTCATGACCCAAAAAGCAAAGTGTATTTTAAAGATATTATGGTTCGCCCCCTGCCATAATCAGGTCTTAATTTACCTAACCAAAACTCAATTTTTGCCATGAAAGTTCCGCAAGCTTTTCTACTGCTGTTATTTATTTCTTTTTTGTCCCTTTCAGCAACTACCGAAAAAGTGCTGCCACTTGCCACCTCAACAGGTACGGATGCCTCTATAGTTTACCCAATGGCTACAGAACAGGTACACCAGAAAAAAATGAATTTCTTTCAAAGGCTGATGTTTAAAATAGCTGTAAAAAAGTTTAAAAAGGCAGAGGATACAGCAAAAGCAGATAGGCAGGCAACTTCGGCCCTTATTTTTGGAATAGCTGCGATGGGCACATTAATATTAGGCCTCTTTGTTCCATATGTTGCTTTGGCTGCCATCCCAACAGGTATTATTGCCATGGTCCTGGGTAAACAGGCAGTAAACGCCGGCACTAATGATCCGGCTAAAGCTAAAATTGGTAAAACGCTTGGCCTTGTTTCGCTTATAGGCTTTGCATTTATCTTATTATTGGCCGCCATAATTGTGGCCTCGTGGGGCGATTGGTAATTGCATCCTGTTATTTTTTGTGTCATTAGCAACTGAGCTTTCTAACTTTTAGCTGCTCTGCAATTTGCTTTTCCGGGGTTGACGAATGCACCGAACATATGCTATAGTAGCCGTGCCTGTATCTTTACTAAAATAATGGCTATGAATCCTGAAAACGATGACCGGGTAAGTTTGAACAAAGTAGTGAGTGGTTCAGGGTTTTGCTCCCGCCGGGAAGCCGATAAATACATTGAAACAGGAAGGGTAACCATTAATAACAGAACTGCCCGAAAAGGTGATTGGGTTAAGCCAAATGATGTGGTAGCTATTGACGGGGAAAAGATAAAATCGCCCAAAAAAAATGCAGCCGTTTACATTGCCTTCAACAAGCCGGTTGGCATTGCATCCACTACAGATACCAGCGACAAAAGCAACATTATTGATTACATCAATTACAGCAAACGCATATTTCCCGTTGGTCGTTTGGACAAGGATTCAGACGGCCTGATCTTTCTTACCAATGATGGGGATATAGTGAATAAGATATTACGGGCAAGTAACCATCACGAGAAAGAATACATTGTTACCGTTGACAAACCGGTTGACGAAGCCTTTGTTAGAAAAATGTCCGAAGGCATTCCGATACTGGATGAGGTAACCCAAAAATGTTATGTACGGGCAGATGAACCAGGCGTTTTCGCATTATACTGACACAGGGTTTAAACAGGCAGATCCGCCGCATGTGTGAATATTTAGGGTACGAGGTTCATACACTTACAAGGGTGCGTATCATGAACATATCCCTGGGTAATTTGGCCATCGGGAAGTGGCGGTATTTTACTGCGCCGGAAATTGAAAAGATGAATGAGATCATTGCTGACTCAAGCAAAACCGATCAGCGGGTACCAAAAGTAAGGGCGCCAAAAGCAGGGAAAGAAAAGCCGGTTACTAAGCAGGTGGATGAAGAACCTACACAGCCTTTTCATGAATATGAGGTGGTTCGACCGGTAAAAAAGCGATCAACCGGCAACCAATGGTGGAGCAATACGGTTAATCAAAAAGGTACAAAGGAAAAAACGCAGGCAGAACCCTTTCCTGAGATTATCAAAACTCCTTCTCGTAAAAACGAAGCCCCAAGAAGCAACAAGCCTGCACCTGCAGATAAACGTTTTAAAAGAAACGAAAAGCCACCTGCAGCTAAAGGTGCCGCAGGCAAAAAAACTAGTCGTACTA
>JANPIA010000139.1:0-7905 GCA_031424735.1 Segetibacter sp. | reverse complement strand
CCTTTATTTGGATATTGGCTTTATACGGGTAATTGGCAAAGGCGATAAGGAGCGGCTTGTACCCATTGGCGGCGAAGCAGCAAGGTTTATAAAAATTTACAAACAAAACATCCGGGTGCATCAACCAGTGCAGCGCAACTTTGAAGACTATCTTTTTTTAAACAACCGTGGCAAACTTTTATCGCGGGTGATGATCTTTTATATCATTAAAGACCTTGCAAAAAAAGCAGGGATCACCAAGAAAGTCTCACCCCATACGTTTCGTCATTCCTTCGCTACACACCTTGTTGAGGGCGGCGCCGACCTACGTGCCGTGCAGGAAATGCTTGGGCACGAAAGCATTACCACCACCGAAATATATACTCACCTCGACCGCGATTTTTTACGCAGCACATTGCAACAGTTTCACCCTGCATTTAAAGGAACTCATTAGTGTTTTTTGGTTGCTATTTGAGTTGTTTATTGTTGATACCTGCTGCATTTTTTCATGGCATCTTTTGTTGCGTCGCAATCACTTCATCCGTATATTTTCCTGGCAACAATTTTTAGCGATAATAAATATTTTAAATTAATGCAAACAGTTGCGTCATTTAAATTACTCAAGCGCCACATCCTTTTTTACAGCCATCATTTTCGCTTTGGCAATCATTTCTAAAAACTCTTTACGGTAACCCTCCTTATCTACACCAACGGCACTTGCTGCCAGCTTAGCTGCACCATCAAACGAACTGTTGTTTTTAAATTCAGAGTTGCGAAGTATCATACCAAACTGAGCAATAGAGGCAGCAAAACGAAAGTTTTCTGAAGCATTGCCGATAGGTTTGTTGCTATCCATCACCGGGTGAACCATCAGCTTGCTTACGTCACCATCAGGTTGCTTATAACGCAACTTAATGTTCATCATTTCATCGTTAAACGAATAGGGCTGTGCAATAGAAGGCTGTGAATACTTTAATGCATCAACAGTTTCAGGATAATTATTTGTTACGCCAACCGGCATCACTTCATACAAAGCAGTTACGGTATGCCCGCTTCCTAATTCACCCGCATCTTTTTTATCGTTGTTAAAATCCTCCTTTGCAAGCATCCTGTTTTCGTAGCCGATCAAACGGTAAGCCTGCACCTTTGCCGGGTTAAATTCTATTTGAAGTTTCACATCTTTTGCAATCGTAAAAAGAGTTCCGCCAAATTCGTTCACTAAAACCTTACGTGCCTCATTTTGATTATCGATGTAGGCGTGGTTGCCATTGCCTTTATCGGCAAGCTTTTGCATTTTAGCGTCCTGGTAATTGCCGGTGCCGTACCCCAGTACGGTAAGAAAAACACCGCTCTTCCTCTCCTCCTCAATCAACCGCTCCAGTTCATCATCGCTGCTGGTTCCAACATTAAAATCACCATCGGTGCAAAGTATTACGCGGTTGTTTCCATTCCTGATAAAATGTTCCCTTGCGATTTTGTAAGCCAGCTTAATGCCCTGTCCGCCTGCTGTTGAGCCACCGGCTTCCAGCCGGGCTATCGCATCTTTAATGTTGGTTTTATTGTTACCCGGTGTGGGTGAAAGTACCACGCCGGCATTACCGGCATACACCACTATCGAAACACGGTCCTGCTCCCTCAATTGGTCGGTCAATAGTTTGAGCGACGATTTTACCAGGGGCAACTTATCTTCCGACTCCATACTTCCGCTAACATCAATTAAAAATGTAAGGTTAGATGGCGGCAAGTTTTGCACCGGAATTTTTCGTCCCTGCAAGCCAATGCTCACCAGCCGGTGCTGCATATTCCAGGGGCAGGCAGCAATTTCGGTAGTTACATTAAAAGGATCGTCCCCGGTTGGCTGCGGGTATTCGTAACTAAAATAATTAATTGATCAGTTCTTCAATGCGAACGGCACCTGCAGGTGGTAACTGTCCGTAATTAAGCATACGCCGCACGTTACTGTACGATGCCGCGTCCACATCAATGGAGAAGGTGGAAAGCGGGTTGTCAGCGGCCTTTAAAAAACGATTCTCTACTATGCGGTCGTACCCTTCCCGGCTAAATTTTTCGCTTTGCCTCCATTGTTCATCATCTGTAAAACCAATTTTATTTTCCTCATATTCATTTGCTGTTCTATCTACCATCATTGTTGGCGACGACATAGCGACAGAATTGCCGGTCTTCATTTTTTTCTGCATTGCACCGTAGCCAACCACCACCACTTCCTGCAGTTGCGCATTGGATGCACGCAACGTTATTACCAAATGAAGTTGTTCCCCTACCCTGATTTCATTTTGGCCAAAACCAACAGCGCTTATTATCAACACCGATTTTTTTGACGAAACGGTTGTGCTGAATTCACCATTGGCATCGGTATTTACGGCGTGGCTTGCGCCTTTTTCCCTAACTGTTGCGCCAACAACCGGCAAACCCTTTTCGGTTAACACCTTACCGGTTACTGCTACAGTGCCAGTGTAGGTAAAAGCGGCCGCAACTATTGCAAGCAAAAGGCACAGATATAAATAATACTGTTTCATAACAATTGTATAAGTGGTTAAAAAAATGTTTGCGGTGCGCTATTGAACAATGAGTTTATCAGTAAACTGCTTCTTACTTTTTAAATGAAGCGCTTTCATGTAAAATGTTCCGCTGGCAACTGATGGAGGAAGCACTAAATCAGCTGTCGATTTTTTTGCATCCGACACAACGACGGTCGAGAGATAAAGTCGGCCACTGTTATCGAACACCTGCACATTGTATTCGCCTGGTTGTTTAAAAAGAAGATTGATTACACTACCCTTTTTTACAGGATTTGGATATACTTTAAATAGTGGCGTTTTTACGGCTTTCACAATAAAAGTTCTGACGGTATCAAACAAAGTAATCCGCCGAACTATGGATAAACCACCCACGATAGATGAACAAGAGTTGTTTGCAAAGGAGACTACCGTAACTGGTGGTAATGCCTGGGTTTTTGTCAGTGTAACTGTTAGGCTTTCCATATCGCCTTCATTCAACCGGATTGTTTTTACTCCATTGGCATAGCCTGCATGGGTAACGGAAATGGATGCGTTGGTTTGCGTAGCTGGTAAAACCATTTCAAAATTTCCAAGGCTGTCGCTTGCGCTGTATTGTTTTGTTTGGTTCAATAAAATAGTTGAATAGGGCAAGCCCTCGCCTTCTTCATTCACCACCCTGCCTTTAATTCTGTTACCTAATTTAATGTCACCCATCACCATTCCCATTAACACCTTGTTGTTTCTATTTAAGGTTATTGTATTGAATTTACTGTTGCTTATCGTGAGTTCCATCGATGGAAAACCAACATGTGATACTATAATAACAGCTTTATCAATGGAAGCACCCAGTTCAAAAGTTCCATCAGCTTTTGCAGCTACTCCCTTATTGCTACCTTTAATAATTACGGATGCACCAGGCAACGGTGTACCATTTTCGTCTGTTACTTTCCCCAATAATGGGCGAACTATTTTAGCGGGAGCACCCATTATAAGTTTAGTTTCTCCTTTAACAACAACATCAGGTGCCGGCTGTTCTTTTACCATTTTCACTTTCCCTAACAATCGGTTTTGCGCAGGCAAGGTGTTCACCAAAAAAAACGCCGGTATAAATGCTGAAAGAAAAAACCGGTATGGTTTCAAACTGTATGGTACTTCGTTAACCATGGGACGTTGCAATTGTTCCGGTGCAAACCGTCCGCAGGTATTACCCGCCGTCTTTTTCAGAGTGGAAAGAATTTCCGTATCGGTCATCTTACTAAAATCCGTAACCTGTTTACAACAACTTTGGCAATAACGTCCCTGTTGTACTAGCGACATTTCATCCCAGTTTTGGTGGCAAGGCTCAGCTACATGCAGGTAAATATCTTTGTTCATAGCAGTAAGTTTTTAGTAGGATGCAGGGTGTTTTACAATTGCATAATTGGAATGAAAATATTTTCCTGATGTCACCCCATTTATTATTACAGTGCACAACGGAGCGCAAAAACTTCAGTATTAAAAAACGGAAAATGGGATGCGGGTTTCTGCTTTGAAACGAATGATAAATGTTGCAACCGATCTTTTATTTAAATTCGGCGTTCTTACATGGCGTTACTCAAAAGCATATCTCCCTCTACGTTAACCGATCCAGAACTGGTAAATTTATACCGGCTTAAAAAGCAGCAGCATATTCTTGCTGAACTATACCTGCGCTACAGCGACTTATTGTATGGTACCTGCGTGAAATATTTAGGCGACCAGGAAAAGGCTAAAGATGCGGTGATGGATATTTACCAGGAGCTCATTCCAAAGCTTTTGCACCATGAGGTAGACAATTTCAAAAGCTGGGTGTATGTTTTAGCAAAAAACCATTGCCTTATGTACCTGCGCCGCAATAAGAAAATGCAAACATCAGAATTAAACCCGGCGTTTGTGCAATCAGAAGATTTTTCGCATCTGGAAGGTTTGATAGCAAAGGAGAACCGGCTGAACAGGCTGCATATTTGCATTGAACAATTGCAGGAGGAGCAAAAACAAAGTGTCCGCTTATTTTACCTGGATAATAAATGTTACAACGAAATAACAGCGCTTACCGGGCTGGACTGGAACAAAGTTCGAAGCCTGATCCAAAATGGGCGAAGGAATTTAAAAATTTGTATGGAGAAAAATGTTGAATAAATCATCCTATACTCATCTGGATATAAACCGTTACCTGCAAAAGCAAATGACGGCAGAGGAGATGCACGCCTTTGAAAAAGCGATGTTGAACGATCCTTTTTTAGCCGATGCGTTTGATGGATTTCAGCAAAGCGACCATTCAACAGCTTCCGAACACCTTGAGCAGATAAGGAGGGAACTTGCCGGCAAAAAAGAAAGAGCCGGGGTTTTTATCATTCCTTTAAAAAAAGCGAAAAGGTGGAAAGTTGCCGCCCTGCTAATTGTTTTGGCTGGCATCGGAATAACCATCTTCAACGCAGTAAATAAAACGGAGGAAACTGGCGAACTTGCAAGGATTGAAAAAGCTGCTGACTCTGATCTGCCCTATCTCAACGATACCATTAAACCAATTGATCAACCTATACAAGCACCCGTTTTTGCGCAAAAAGAAACCGCTAAGCCAGCAGTGAAAAATACATCGCCTGTAATTGTAGACGAGGCGCCTGCAGAAGAAACAGCCCAAAATAATTTGGCGCTGGCAAAGGTGGAAAGAGATTCCACGGCTGCTGTTACGGCGTCTATAGTTGCAAAAGACGAACGTGAAGGAAAATTGAGGAAGGAAATGAATGTTGCCCGGGCTTCACGGGCGCCTGATTTTGCAAACGAGAAAAAGATGGCAAACGCCAGGGACCAAATAGCGCAATCTTCGTTGACTTACCAAAACAGGGAATTTCGGGGGAGAGTGCTCGATAACAACCGCCAACCCTTACCATTTGCCAATGTTCAATCGTCGAACAACGTAAATACAATGACGGATAACAATGGAAATTTCACCATTAAAGCGCCTGATACGTTGGTGGAGGTTAGCATTTCATCCATAGGTTATGGCGTACAACGTTCGCAACTAAGGAGCAATGCCGAAACAAATGAAATTGTGTTGACTGAGCCAGCCAAAGCACTGGAGGATGTGGTGGTAGTTGGCTATGGAACAAAGAGAAAGAGCCAATCTACAAGTCAGTCTGCCGCGGCAAAAACATCTGAACTAACTGCAGAACCAATTGGAGGAATTGAAAAATTTGAGGAATATATTTCGGAACGGGTTAAAAAAGAACGGGAATCCGGTAAGGATTATTTGAGCGGTGATGTATTGGTTGAATTTAAAATTGATAAGAACGGCAAACCCGGCAATTTTAAAATAGATAAACAGGTGAATAAAGCTGTTGCCGAAAAAGCTACTGAATTACTGGAAAAAGGACCACGATGGAAACGCAAATCCAAAAAAGAAAAAGTTTCCGTCCTTCTTAAATTTTAATAGAATCCATCACATAACCCAGCAAAGCTTCCCTTTGGAGTTTACAATAATTTATTCCTTTACCATCATCTTTACGCTTCACTCCGTAGGTTTGTAACAATTCCGAATCTGCAATATTGTTAATGTTATAAAATTTGTTGTATTGATTTTGGGTATACAAACCATACCTAAAATATTTTCTCGTCCATCATTTGTCTTTTTCGGTAATGATAAACGAAATTAGCAGATACTATTATCAGGACAATTAACGTTACTTTCGGAGCAAATCCAATATAAACTATGGCAGGTTTTAAACAATAGATTTGGTTGGGGTGTTCCGGGCTTTTAATAGAAGCGACTTTCAACCACAATAAGATGCTTAGTCACCTAAAGTCCATTGTCTTTTTTTGAAGAAAATCAGACTTGAAATTTACCAGGCGTAATTAAGAAGGTGTTTAAAATTATAGTGTGCTGACAAGCAACACTAAAGATGGTTTTATCCTCTATAGCTAAACGTAAATATTTGAAGCGAATATTGGTAAAGCCGTATTTTCATCCCAATGAAACAATAAAATGAAGGGTCGTTTTCTGTTTTTAATTTTGCTGCCTCTGTTCGGTTCGTCACAAAGCCTTGTTGCGGATTTTTCGGCAACACCGCTGGCAGGATGCCCCCCAATGGCGGTAACTTTTAAAGATTTGACAACCGGCGGAGCTACTTCGTGGAAATGGGATTTTGGTAATGGTACCATTTCAGCCCAGCAAAATCCTTCTACTACCTACTTCAGCACCGGTTCCTATACAGTAAAGCTTGTGGTTACAAATGCCGGTGGAACAGTAGATTCAGTCATCAAATCTCAATACATTCAGCTTAAGTCCCCGCCTGTTGCAAATTTTGGCGCAACGCCTTTGTTGGGATGTTCTCCTTTACCGGTACAATTTACTGACAGCAGTAAAGCGGGCTCGGGTAATGTTGATACCTGGCAGTGGGACTTCGGGGATGGCACTTCATCCACCCTGCAAAATCCCTTACACGTTTATAAAAGTGCAGGAGTTTATACAGTTACACAATGGGTGACCAATAGTTTTGGCTGCCAGTCAATCGGCATCAAACAATCTTATGTAAAAGTTTTGGAAACACCCGATATCAGTTTTAACTACAACATCAGTCAGGGTTGTACAGCACCGGCGTTCGTTACGTTTTTAAATAATACAACCGGCGGCAGTGCCGCAAATTACCTTTGGGATTTTGGAGATGGAACAACTTCTACCGCTGTAAACCCAACACATAATTATGTAAGCCTTGGCTCCTATTCGTTAAAACTGATAGCTACCAATGCCAATGGATGCTCCGATACACTTACTAAACCCGACGCTATAAAGGTTCAGTTTGCCAAAGCCGACTTTAACATGCCTGCAACCATTTGCATTGGTAACTCAATTACGTTCGCCAACACCTCTTTACCCGGTAGTGTTTCGGCAAAATGGGATTTTGGCGACGGGACCTCTTCCATTGCTATCAATCCGCAAAAAACATTCACCAATACAGGAAATTACCAGGTTAAACTGGTAAACAATTTTGGAAGCTGTTTAGACTCTATTACAAAAACCATATCGGTAAGTGTAAAGCCGGTTGCATCGTTCACAGCAATTAATACAAGTGATTGCAAAGCTCCATTAACCGTTACGTTTACCAACACATCGGTAGGGGTAACCAATTACGAATGGGATTTTGGCGACAGTACCACGTCAACCGCTGTTAACCCGGTTCATACCTATACAAAAACAGGTTTGTTTACCGTTACCCTTAAAGCAATGAACGGGCTAGGCTGTTCCGATGTGGTAACGAAAATTGACTTTGTACAAATACAATTACCAAAGGTTGCCAATTTTGCCAACCTGCCTGTCAGGCAATGTCTTCCGTATGCCTTTACGCCTTCCGTAACATTCAACACCACCCAAACCATAACAAGTTATTTGTGG
>JANPIA010000138.1:0-11381 GCA_031424735.1 Segetibacter sp. | reverse complement strand
AGACGCGATGTATGAGTTACCTACTTCCGGTGAAAAAAGCTTACATGTAACAATGGAATATGCAGGCAACCAGTTTGGAAAGAGCAAGATGAGTATGTTGAAAGTAGCTTAGCCGGTTTGAAGATTTTTTTTGAGCGCCACGATGTTTTTCGTGACGCTTTTTTTTATAAAAAAGGTGCGCCTTGCAGCACACCTCAATTAGTAAGATCAAATAAAATCATATCAACATTCGCAATGGCTCTTCTAACAATCCTTTTAATGTTTGAAGAAATGCTGCACCGGTTGCTCCATCCACCACTCTATGGTCGCAGCTTAGCGTCACTTTCATCACATTGCCCGGAACTACCTGTCCATCTTTCACCACCGGAACCTGTGATATACCGCCAACCGCCAGTATACATGAATCGGGTGGGTTAATGATAGCAGTAAACTCATCAATACCAAACATGCCAAGGTTACTTATGGTAAACGTGCTGCCTTCCCAATCTGCCGGTTGCAATTTTTTATCCTTTGCCTTTTGAGCAAATTCTTTAACCTCGGTACCAATCTGGCTCAAACTTTTACTATCAGCAAAACGTACAACGGGAACCAGCAGTCCTTCTTCAACTGCTACAGCAACGCCAATGTTTACATGATGATTGTAACGGATCTTATCACCGAGCCAGCTACTGTTTACTTTAGGATGTTGCTTTAAAGAAACTGCAACCGCTTTCAAAACCATATCGTTAAAGCTGATCTTAACTTTGGCAACTTCATTCAGCTTAGCACGGCTTGCCACGGCATTATCCATATTAATACTCATAGTGAGATAAAAATGTGGCGCTGTAAACAAGCTTTCAGACAGGCGTTTTGCAATTACCTTTCTCATTTGCGAAACCGGCACCTCATCAAAACTAACCTGACCAGCCTGCAATGCCGTAGTTGCTGGTTTTTGAGCGGCTCCGGGTTGAGGAGCTTGCGTGGCAGCTGGTTTATAATTATCTACATCTTCCTTTACAATTCTTCCATTATCACCGCTTCCTTTTACAAATTTTAAATCAATACCTTTTTCGCCAGCCAGCTTTTTTGCCAAGGGCGAAGCGATAATGCGTCCTTCGTTTACAATAGCCTGTTCCGCTGGTGGCGCAGGCTGTGGCTGCGCCACCAGCGGTTCATTGTTTTCCTCTTTTTTAGCTTCCGGTGCTGCATTTCCATCTTCCGGTGTTCCAGGTGCGGAGCCTCCACCTTTTGCAGCGGCAACAATTTCGTCAATATTCAATCCTTCTTTACCAATAATACAAAGCAGGTCATTTACCTGTATTTTTTCGCCGGGCTGAGCGCCCTGGTAAAGCAAGGTTCCATCCTTATAACTTTCAAGTTCCATGGTAGCCTTATCGGTTTCAATTTCGGCAAGCACTTCCCCTTTCTTCACACTATCACCAACATTTTTATTCCATGCGGCTATTACACCTTCTGTCATTGTATCGCTCAGGCGGGGCATCAGCACTACTTCCTCCATTTTTGAAATATCCATGCCTTTTGCTGCCGGTTTATCAGCCGGTTTTGAAAGCTCCGCCCGTGGTGCAGACTCCACTTTTGGTGCATCTGACTTCGGCTGCGAGGCAGCACTGCCATTGTGTTGTGCAACAAGCGCGGAAACATCTTCACCCGCTTTTCCAATAATTGCCAGCAGGTCGTTCACTTGCAACTTTTGGGTATTTTCGGCACCCCTGTGCAGCAGCACACCTTCCTGGTAACTCTCCAATTCCATGGTGGCTTTGTCCGTTTCAATTTCAGCTAAGAGGTCGCCTTTTTTTACTGCATCTCCAACGTTTTTATGCCATGCAGCAATAACACCTTCTGTCATGGTATCGCTTAGCCGGGGCATTAATATCGCTTCTGCCATACTTTGTTTTTTTATGCTGATTTTATTGAACGAAGGTTTTAGTTACGTGGCTACAAGCATTCGTTCGGCTTTGAAATTAAGGACGTGAAATTAATGAATAAAACCTAACAGCTCTTTAAGACGCGTTAGGTTTATTTAAGACCTTTTTGCAAACCTAATAGGCCTTGAAGACCTGTTAGGTTTGCAAACGTCTGTGAGGTATTAAAGACGTTAATAAACTCAATACAATAAACAACAAACCCAACGCCACCAGCAAAAATTTTGCAGAAGCAAACATAAAAGTGGATGCTACAATTTCTTTGTGTATGTAACCGCTCAACGTTCGAAAAAGAAGGATGTTTTCAACCACATCAAAAAAAACAGCTACAAGCATAGCGCGGCTAAACCATACCCCGATTGTGTAAAAACGCCGTTGCCATTTTGCAATGGATATACAACAGGCATACAGAAAACTTCCGTAAGCAATAATGAAAATGAAATCGATTAATGTGTTTTTTATAGCTACCGGGATGATTGCCGGCAACCATGCCCCATACACAACATTAGCCCTGCTAACAGTACGCGCTAACTCCATATCAACAATGCCCATGGGTGATATTCCTTCTATTTTTAAGGGAGCACCCTGCAGCATCATAACAACAGTCATTAACGCAGTAACAATACCAGAAAGTATAATAAAAGTTTGTAGACGCACGTCCAAATAAATAGGTAATTAAAATGACTTACGCAATGGATAACCGTTCCAAAACATCCTTAATAATCCAGTTCGAGTTTCAATTTATCTTTTAACTCCTTAACCAACGGGTATTGCTCTATTATTTTAAGGTATCGCTCCCTGGCAGAAAGGGGCGCATCCGGTTTAATACCGTCTTCAACCCGTTCCATTAGTTCAATTTTAAACCGTATGCCGGTATTATGAAAACGCTTCCATAAAAATTCCAGTACATTCATTTTTTCCTGTTCAATAAACTTTTGCTCTATGGAGGTAGAAACGGTGACCGAAAAATTCTGGTAGTCTACGACAGCAAGCGTTGCTATATTGAAAGCAGTTACATGCGGATTTTTTGAAGGTTGCGCCTTCAACCCTTCCGCATATTCTTTCCAGGCTTTTGCAAGGCATTCAGCATCCAGGTGTATGCATTCTTTTTCCTCCGTCTTTTCGGTAGTTCCCTGCTTTTCGCGAATACTTTGCAACAAGCTTTTTTTAGGACCAGCAGTGGCTGACTTTGTTTTAGCCACCTTCTCCGTCAATATCTCAGCAGGCTCTGGTTCGTTAATTTGTATAGCTTGCTGCGTTTCAATATAAAGTTTTGGTTTGGCGGGCGCCACAACGGCAGCTTTTACTGGAGGCTGAATTTGCAAAGATTTTAAGGGCGTAACCTTATAAGCTATGGGACCGCTAACCCGCTTTTTTTTTACCACTGCATTGGATTGCGAATCAAAACTCAGGTCGACAGCCTGCTGTAAAAACGTAAGCTTGATGAGCGCCAACTCTACATGCAACCGTTTATTGCGCGCCATTTTATAATTGATCTCAGCATCGTTTAAAATATTTAACGCTCCCACCAGGTAGGCAGCCTCCACCTTCTTTGCCGCATCAATATACTTCGATTGCAATCCTTCTACAACTTCCAACAGCGCGGCTGCTTTTTCATTTTTACACACTAACAAGTTCCGGATAAACTCCGCAAAACCATTTAAGACCAGGTCGCCCTCAAAACCCTTGCGATTAATTTCATCGTACAACAACATGGTGCCCGCCAGGTCTTGCTCCATTTGCGTTTTCAACAACCCGAAATAATAATCGTCGTCAAGAATGTTCAGGTGTTCAAGCGTGTTTAAATACGTAACCTCGCCATTGGTAAAGCTTACTATTTTATCCAGAATGCTCAACGAGTCGCGCATGCAACCTTCACTCTTTTGCGCTATCACCTGCAGGGCAGCTTTCTCCGCTTTAATCTCTTCCTTATCTATAATTTCCTTAAGGTGTTCAACCGTATCGTTGTTGGTGATCCGCTTAAAATCGAATATTTGGCAACGGCTTAAAATAGTGGGAAGTATCTTATGTTTTTCAGTGGTGGCAAGTATGAAGATGGCATAGGACGGCGGCTCCTCCAGTGTTTTTAAAAATGCGTTGAAGGCACTTGCGCTTAGCATATGAACCTCATCTACAATATACACTTTGTACTTACCGGCCTGTGGCGCAAAGCGTACCTGTTCTACCAGCGAACGGATATCATCCACCGAGTTATTACTTGCCGCATCCAACTCATGTATGTTTAGGGAAGTGCCTTCGTTGAAGGAGACACACGAATTACAAACGTTACAGGCTTCGCCATCTTTGGTTTGATGTTCGCAATTAATGGTTTTGGCAAGA
This sequence comes from Segetibacter sp., assembly GCA_031424735.1. Classification (GTDB taxonomy): domain Bacteria; phylum Bacteroidota; class Bacteroidia; order Chitinophagales; family Chitinophagaceae; genus Segetibacter. The sequence continues at coordinate 7,119 of JANPIA010000138.1, read as the reverse complement.
ATTCGGGCACAGGTAGTTTTACCTACACCCCGCGGACCGCAAAACAAAAAGGCATGCGCCAGTTGCTGGTTACGGATGGCATTTTTTAATGTAGTAGTTATATGGCTCTGACCAACCACGGTATTAAAATTCTGCGGACGATACTTCCTGGCCGAAACGATGAATTTATCCATATCCTTTTCCTCTGTTTAGGGATGTGCAAATTAATGAAGTTTGATTTTGCCGGAAGTGCAGTTTATGCACAGGGGTTTGGTTACCGAGGAGGCGCTGAGGCGGGGAGATTTTCTCTGCGCCTCTCCGCTTCAGCGGTCATACAAAAAAAACTAAATGGCTGGATGCCTCTCCACGGGCAAGCTTCTATCGAAATTATAGCGGCAGGTTACCATCCGGCGGCTTTGGGTTCCGCCGAGGGCTTTGTAAATTCCAATCATACGGGGGTTCCAATCACCTGCCCATCCCATTTCAATCAAGTCATACCGGCCCTGCTCTCTTACTACCAGCGCACCTGCATGTATCATGAAGGCATCAACACCCAATGCCTGAAACTTTGGAACAATGCCAAATGCCACGCCGTTTATCTTCCTGGATGGCTTCGTTTTTTTAAGCATAAGAAAACGTAGTTTTTGCCACCATCCAAACTTTCCGTGGAAGTATTTAAAGTATTGGTTCAGGTCTGGTATGTTGATCCACATTCCGATAGGTTCCTCTTTGTAGTAAGCAAACCAAACGAGGGTTTCATCCAGCACGGGCTTCATTTTTTTAAAAATCTTAATGGCCTGTTCAGTGCTTATTTCCTTTGCACCATCGTGCTGTGCCCATGCAGCATTGTACACTATGGAGAAATCACGTGCATATTTTTCTACTTTATCTTTCTCAATATGCCGTGCCGCATATCCCGGCTTTGAAATAAACTTTGCATAACGTTCCGCATATTTAGGGCTGAGCGGTACATATTCGTCAGTTCCATGTTCGAGGACAGTGTAGTAGTACTGGTTGTAAAAATTCTGAAAACCATAATTATCAAACAACTTTTCATAATAAGGCGGGTTAAACGCGATGCCATACATTGGCTCGGTTTCAAAGCCTTCTACCATTAGCCCCCACCATTTATCGCGGTCTAAAAAATTGATGGGGCCATCCATTGCCTGCATGCCCTTTTGCTGCAACCAGCTTTTAGCAGTATCGAATAATTTATTAGCCGCGGTTTGGTCGTTTATGCAATCAAAAAAACCAAAACCACCAACCGGTATGTTATCACCTTTGTTCAGGTATTTTTCTGAAACAAATGCCGCAATTCGACCGATCAGTTTTCCATTCACATCTTTCAAAATCCAACGGGCGGCATCACCATATTTGAAGGCTTTATTCTTTGCTTTATCAAACACATCATTCACCTCATTTTCTAAAGGTTGAATATAGGCAGGGTTAAAACTATTCATCAGCACATTCACCTTTATAAATTCCTTCGCCGCAGTTTTGTCTTCAACTTTTATCATTGTCATAGCTTGGCTTTTTCCTTTTAATCTGGTTGCCCAAAAATGGCAAATTAAAGCGAATAGGAATGTTCTTTTTCTTCCTGATAACGGGCAGCCCGCTTTGGTATTCCAAATAATAAATTTTCAAAAGGATGATGAAGTACGAGATGAGAACGGGTCCAAAAATCAGGCCTGTTATTCCAAAATATTGGATGCCCATAATTACACCCAATACCGTAACGATGGGATGAACATCTGCCATTTTTTTTGCAAGAACAAAGCGCACAACGTTATCGGTTAAGCCAAGAACGATTAAGCCCCAGGCAAACATAAAACCACCTTGCCAGGTATGCCCGGTTGCAAATAAATAAATGCTTACCGGCAGCCAAACCAGCGCCGTTCCTATTAATGGAATGATGGAAGCAAAGGCCGTAATAACCGCCCAAAAACCCGCCTCTGGTACGCCGGCTATTATGAAAGCGATGTAACCAATGAACGCCTGCGCCACCGCAATAGCTGGCACACCCACCGAGTTACTAAAGGTTAGTTTTACCAATTCGGAACCAAACAATTCAATTTTTTCACGCTTAAATGGAAGAAAGAAAATGATAGCCGCCTCCATGCGATTGATATTGATGAGCATGAAATACAGGAAGAAATATAGCATGGTGATGGTTCCGAAAAAATTGAGGCTTTCGTTTAATAAGCCGGAAATGCTTTTGGTTGCGGAAGCCTTTATGTTAGCAATGTTTTGATCGGTAAAAACTGCTATGTTGTAACGGGTTTGAATTTGCGCCTGCAGTTTGTGCAGACTTTGCACCAGCAAATCGGGGTTTGCGAGGTAATATTTTCCCTTCATGTACAGTAGGTACGAAATGATGCCAATCGGAATCATAATTATCACAACGGAAACGCTGATAACAAAAACAGCAGCCGTTGTTTTTTTCCAGCCTCTTTTTTTAATTAGCTTTTCCATTAAGCGTTTGCTGAGTACATAAAAAATAACAGCGCCTAAAAAAGCCGTAAAGAACTGTGATAAGCTGTAATAAAGCAGAATTCCGAAAATAATAATGATTGCCAGGAACACATACCTGTTAATTTTATGATCGATAGGCTTTACATCCATACTTTTTATTTAACAGGTGATGCATTGTAGTTAGCGTACTTTCAATAAACGCCAAATATAACTATTGTTGAATTTTAGCCTTTCAAAAAACGATGCCGTGGCTGGCCAGGTTTTTTTATAGCATACCTGCTACCACTAATTAAAAAATGCAGATGGAAATTGAAAAAACTTTTTTTACCGATGTACAGCAGAGAATTGAAAGATATGTGCAGGACAGGATGCTGCTCTTAAAATTGCAGGCTGCCGAACAAGCGGCGGAATTTTCGCCTAAACTTATATTGGGAGTGGTATTGTCTTTCATTGGTTTTTTTATTGTGCTGTTTGCCAGCATACTATTGGGCAACTATTTAACGATGATCACAGGTAGTTTTTATATAGGTTTTGGCATCATTCTTTTTCTTTATGTGCTGCTATTTATTTTAGTGATCGTGCTTTATAAAAAACATTTCAAAAAGATTATTACCAACCAGGTAGTAAAAATGTTTTTTTCCGGAACGAAAGAGGAGGTGGAAAATGTCAGCTAACTTATCGCATATCAACTCCATTGAGGCACTGCAAAAAGAACAGGAACGTGTGCGTAATCGCCTGCGGCAACAGGAGGTTGAACTAAAACGAAAAATGCAGGAACTACCGGCCGAGCTGGCTGCTGCCGGTGCCAATACGTTCATCCCAAAAATATTGAGGGGGAAAGTAACTAACACCGCTTTAAAAGGAGGTAAGTTTTTGATCAATAAATTTTTTGTGGATGGAGACAGCTCGTTAAAGCTGCTGCCAGGCATTAAAAAGCAGGGACTGTTTTCGGTGGTGAAAAATGTATTTAGAATGTTTACAAAGTAGCCCACGTTATTTTTAACCGGTAAACGTATTAAACTCTTTGCCGAATTTATTGTTTCAGTACACGAGGGCGACGCAACGATGACATTTATGAAATACAGAAGCCCGGACCAAAATCTTCAATCCCATTTCAATAAAACCCAAACAAACCCGGGAACACTAAACCTTATCTTCGCGGCGTATGACTGAATTTGCACACGATAGCATTGTTCCTTTTAAGGAAAGTGAACTGACAAAGAAGCAACAGGTTGCCAGCATGTTTGATAAGATCGCTTTTCGGTACGACTTTTTAAATCGTTTTTTATCGGCAGGCATTGATGTTAGCTGGCGAAAGAAAGCATTGAAAGAATTGAAGGAACTGAAGCCGCAATACATGCTGGATGTTGCCACCGGTACCGGCGATGTTGCCATATTAGGCAATGAGATTTTAAACCCCAAAAAAATTACAGGCATCGACATTTCTACCGGTATGCTGGAACTGGGGCGAAAAAAAATTGAAAAACTACACCTTTCCCACAAAATAGAATTGCTGAAAGGCGATAGTGAGAAAATAAATTTTGACGATGAAAGTTTTGATGCGGTTACCGTTGCTTTTGGTGTTAGAAATTATGAAAACCTGGAACAGGGGCTGATGGAAATGCTTCGGGTTTTGAAGCCGGGAGGCAAGTTGGTGGTACTCGAGTTTTCGAAGCCGAAACAAAACGCATTTAAGGGTATTTATAATTTGTATATGAACGTAGTTGCCCCCGGCTTTGGCAGCATGATCGCAAAAAACAAAGACGCGTATCAATACCTGAACGACTCGGTTAAAAAGTTTCCGGAAGGGAAACAGTTTATCGATATATTGAATAGCGCAGGCTTTACAAACACCTATTTAAAAGCCCTTACTATGGGTATTTGCACCATCTACGTTGGCAGCAAATAACGCAGTCTTCGGAAGCAAATATTAAAACGCCTGTTTGTTACGTTATATTAACAGTATATTAAAAGTTGGTTTAGGCTGGCTGGATAATCGCCATTAAATTGCTCAGTAAATAAATAGTTATAGCATATTTGTACGCAACCGATTTTTAAGAATACAACAATTTTAGATGAGCGATTTAAGGATGACGTGCAGCATGCGTACAGGTAAACAACTAATATCCGGATTATTATGCCTGGTAATTGTATCAACTGGTTACGGGCAGTACCGGGAGCAAAACCGTCCCAACCATGATGATTGGCCCTACTACTTCGGCATGTCCATTTCGTACAACCACTCCTATCTCCATCCATCCAAACACGCTAAATTTTTACAGGACGATTCCGTGCTGGTTGCTGAGCCAGGCAGCAGTGGCGGTATTGCGTTAGGGTTACTGGCAACCTTACAACTTTCGCACAGGTTTGCGGTAAGGGCAAACCCCCAACTGATTATTGGCGGCGCCAAATACTTTTCGTACAGCCTTAAATACGCCAACGGTTCTGATGAATTGTTTGAGAAAAAAATACTCCCCTCTACCATTGTAAGCTTTCCGTTCCAGTTAAAATTTAACAGCGACCGGATCAATAATTTCAGAACCTATTTGATGGGTGGCGTGAAGTACGATATTGATCTTTCAAGCAATTCTTCTGCCCGCAATGCCGAAGACCTGGTAAAATTAAAACCCAACGATTTTGGGATTGAAGCAGGTATCGGCTTCAATTTCTATTTCCCCTTTGTTACGTTTTCACCCGAAATAAAATTTTGTAATGGACTGGGCAATGTGCATAGCCGCGATGCCAATTTAAAGTACAGCAGTGTGCTGGATAAACTGCAGTCGCGTATGATTGTATTCTCCATTATACTGGAAGATTAAATTGTTGTGGTACGCAAAGGCAGGGTTTAATAAGATTTGGTGTAAATGCAAAGAGCGCAAAGTTTTTCTCTGCGCTCTTTGTATTTTTCATGATATTTTATTACTCCTATAAAAAGATGTCATGACTTAAAAATCAAAATTCCTTCGCGCCATATTCCAGCGGAAGCCCAAGGAGATGACAGTGCTTTTATCGTTCACACCAAGCTTTGTTTTATAGGTCCTGTTTTGAGCAGATGCGTCGATATACATGTTCTCGAACAATTCGTACGATGCAAGGAATGAAAGAAGATTGCATTTCGCTGTGTTACCACCACCAACATCGTAACCAAAATCGCCATGTCCACGTGTACCATAAAGGTTTAAAGGGTTGGCTCCCAAATTTTTTCCAAGGCTATCAAGTCCTTGTTTAAAATGGATGAACTTAGCCTGCAGGTATAACTTTTTTAAAGGCTGGTAACGTGCAATGGCCACTATCTCCTGAAAGCTTGCACCTAACGGGTGCGCCAGGGGTTGATTGTAATGTGTATAATTGGCTACGCTATCAAAGTGAGAGTAAGTGAAAGGACGAACGCGGTTATCTTCTAATTGCAGGTCGAGATTATCTATGCCAAATGCATCCACATACTTAACCCCTAACTGGTAACCATATTTATTCGTCCAGGCACCGTTGCCTTTTTTTAGGTCAGAAAAATTAAACTCATCTAATAACAACTGCCCGTACAACTGAACCTTCTTTTTTATATTAGCTTTCACCGTTAAACCAACAAGTGCATTGTCCTTACTACCAATGTCGCTTTCAGCCGGGCGCAAAAACAACACAGGTACCAGGTATTGAAAATCGAAATGATCTTTCCGTCCAAACACCACCGCATCAAACAACCCAATGTTTAACCACTTGGTAGCGTTCAGGCTTAAATAGTTTACACGATAATATTTACGCGACAGCAAACTGTTACCTGTAGCCCTGCGCGAATTTGGAATTAGCTCCATGAAAATATTCTGGTAGTTGAATTTCCAAATGCGTGTGTTGAATTTCAGAAATACACCACTACCTGCAAAATCGCTTAATAGTAAACTCCTGAAACCATCACCGATAAACTGCTTATCGTACCCCAATTGAATATCGATGTACTTTGAGGCATTGATGCTGATGGAACCTCTGTTATCAAAATAATCAACACCACCGGTAGCCTTAAAGTTTTTATAGAAACGTACACCCGGCACTGCAACACGCGATGAAATAAACTGCTGAACATACAAGGGCGGACGCTCCTGGTTATCGGTTATGTAAACATCAAACGCCACCTTTTTACTGATGAGTCCCCGAACGCTTACACCGCGGCTATTATAAAATAAGCGTTGAGAGTTGTTACTCTCTTTCATTTGCTGGTATTGTATAACAGGGTTAATAGCCAGGAAGAAATCTTTGGTATTAACCTCAAAAAAATTACCCTGTGTTTTAAAAAAAGTATTCAGGAACGACTTTTTGCTCAGGTACTCTTCACGTGGTTTAGACCACTCGCTGTTATTCATTAAGAAGCGCTGAATGTTGTATTTATCTATGGCAGATAGTTTAAGCGCTTCCGGATCGCTGGCATTGGTAAGGCTATCGATCAGCTCCACCTGTTTAACGGTAAGCCTGCGGTTGTAGGGTTTAATGGATGAAAAATTAAGGTTCTCGTTGGTAGCTGCTTTTACTTCCAGCCGGTCTATGAACTGCTGATCTTTTGAGCCGGGAATTAAATAACTGCTTTGACAGAGAGCGGTGAGCGGAAATAAAAAAAACAGGAGGCTGCGAACGGATTTAATAATTTGCATGTGTCTCGGTTTTGAAAATAAATATTGGCTT
>JANPIA010000137.1:0-17672 GCA_031424735.1 Segetibacter sp. | reverse complement strand
GGCTTTGTAATCACAAAAGGTAAACTGTCCGATCTATGCCCGGTGATGAATGCACGCATGGAAGACCGCACTTGTATTGAGTGGAACAAAGACGATATTGATGCACTCGGCTTTATGAAAATAGATGTGCTTGCACTCGGCATGCTTACCTGCATTCGCAAAGCATTCGATTTGGCTAAACAACATTATGGTCTCGATCTTACCCTCGCCAATATTCCGCAGGATGATGCTGCTGTGTATGAGATGATCTGCCATGCAGATACCATCGGTGTGTTTCAAATTGAAAGCCGTGCGCAACAAAGTATGTTGCCACGATTAAAGCCCCGATGCTTTTATGATCTGGTAATTGAAGTAGCCATCGTTCGCCCGGGACCTATACAAGGCGATATGGTGCATCCTTATTTACGCCGGCGAAACGGAGAAGAGAAAGTGGAGTACCCGTCAAAGGAATTGGAAGAGATTTTAGGGCGCACATTAGGTGTTCCATTGTTCCAGGAGCAGGCAATGAAGATAGCCATTGTTGCTGCCGGATTTACACCAACCGAAGCGGATGAATTACGACGCAGCATGGCAACGTTTAAGATGAAAGGTGGCGTATCGAAATTCCATTCTAAATTAATTAATGGCATGACGGCAAAGGGTTACCAACCCGAATATGCAGAACGCGTATTCAAGCAACTGGAAGGCTTTGGCAGCTATGGTTTTCCCGAAAGCCATGCCGCAAGTTTTGCCTTGCTGGTATATGTTTCCAGTTGGATAAAATGTTATTACCCCGATGTGTTTGCCTGTGCATTGCTCAACAGTATGCCCATGGGTTTTTACCAGCCCGCACAAATTGTGATTGATGCACGAAACCATGGCGTTGATGTACTGCCTGTTGATATCAACCATTCTGATTGGGATAATAAAATTCAAATTCACTCTCCACTTCGTGGAGTGGGTCGGGGTGAGGTTCGCCTTGGGTTCAGGCAAGTAAAAGGGATGCGAAAAGAAGATATTGATCTTCTTATTTCGGCAAGAAAAAAACCACACACACACATCAACCAACTGCGTGCAGTGGGCTTGTCCGATGCTGCATTAGAAAGATTGGCTGATGCAGATGCTTTCCGTTCTTTGGGTTTGGATAGACGACAGGCGTTGTGGCAAATCAGCACAAAGGACACTCCCGAAAAAATATTTTCCGGGCAGCCTTCACCCGAAGAAAAGCATGAAGATGTTTCGCTTCCGCAAATGGCAACTTCCGAACATGTGGTGCATGATTATGCTGCTATGTCGCTTTCTTTAAAAGCGCATCCCGTAAGTTTTGTAAGAGAGAAGTTGCAACAACTTCACATTCTTTCCACCAGCGATTTAAAAAGCGCCAAAGATGGTCAGCCGGTAAAAGTTGCAGGGCTTGTATTAGTACGCCAACGCCCCGGTACAGCAGGTGGTGTTTGCTTTATGACCATAGAGGATGAAACAGGTTTTGCCAACCTTGTCATTTTTCAAAACCTGTTTGAGAAATACCGGAAAGAGATTTTACAATCGCGATTGATAATGGCTGAAGGAAAATTACAGATTGAAGGCGAAGTGATACACGTGATTGTACAACGTTGCTACGATATTTCGAAATTGCTGCGGCAGCTCACACCATCCAACAACGAAAAACTTCCCTTACTCACACTCGCTTACCCCGATGAAAAATCCATTCCTCCACCCCAAAACAAAAGAAGCCAGGTAAGAGAGGTGGCGCAGGAAAAAGTGTTTCCCGAAGCGAGGAATTTTAAATGAGCGGTTACGGGATTGTTCACCCAAATCAATTGGCAACATTTGCATTGGTGATTGTTCCATTTTTAAAAAAATTTGAACCATATGCTTAGCATATTAAATCCTTGGGCAAATAACAATAGTTGCAACAGCACCAATAACGAAACACCGGAGAATAAAACAGAACGCTGGCAAATACTGTTAAAGCTGTAAACTTGTAATATGGTATCGTGGTTTGCCAGTTTGTTTGGGTTGTTAGCCAATTAAAAATTCTTTACCCGCAAATTTTTAAACATGAAGACTAATCAATTAATAGTGGTTGTGGCGGTTTGTTTCCTCGGGCTTACTACAGTGGTGGCCCGTAACAGGCAACTTTTGCAAGCACTTAAAATAGAAAACCTGGCAACTGTTGAAAAGCGTTATAACATTGCTGAAAGAGGTGCCATTGGTGATGATAAGCAACTTAACACGAAAGCTATACAGGCAGTGATTGATGAATGTGCCCAAAATGGAGGTGGTACAATGGTGATACCACAGGGGGTTTTTTTAAGTGGAGCACTATTTCTGAAACCTGGGGTAAATATAGAATTGCAGGAAGGGGCAGTACTCAAGGGGTCAACCGATGTCAATGATTATCCAAAAATTATTACCCGTATCGAGGGGCATTTTGAACCCTGGCGGGCGGCGTTAATAAATGGAGATGGAGTAGATCATTTACGCATAACCGGCCCGGGTACATTGGATGGAAGTGGCAAACCATTTTGGCTTGAATTTTACCGGAGGAGGGATGCTGATGGTAAAACAACCAATTTAAACGTAGAGCGTCCCAGGTTAACATTCATTCAAAATTCGAAGGATGTAAAAATAAGTGGCGTCACTTACCTGAATTCAGGCTTTTGGAATCTTCACTTATACCGTTGCGAAGATGTAGTGGTTGAGAATTGCCGTTTCCAGGCACCGGGTGGCGCTAAGCCCAACGATCATGCACCCAGTTCAGATGGTATTGATGTAGATAGTTCGCACGACATCGTTATTCGCGGTTGTTTTTTTTCGGTGGGTGATGATTGCATAGCGTTGAAAGGGTCTAAAGGTCCGAATGCAATGCAGGATAAAGACAGTCCGCCGGTAGAAAGAGTGCAGATAATTGATTGTGTGTTTGAAGAAGGAGGCGGGATAGTAACGTTTGGAAGTGAAGCAACCATAGTACGCGATGTGAAAATTAAACGTTGTATCACTCGCGGCCCAACCGTATTGAGGTTAAAGTTGCGCCCCGATACGCCGCAACTCTACGAAAACTTAACGATGGAAGATATTACTATGGAGAATGGAGGCGCTATTTTTAAGGTGTCGCCATGGACTCAATATTTTGACTTGAAAGGACAGGAGCCGCCAACTGCGTTGGTGCACAATATTAAGATATCCAACGTTCGGGGTACCGGAACATCGTTCGGCGAAATTACCGGGCATGCTGCGGCAACTATCCGCGATATAACAGTAAAGAATGTGAATGTTCAGTTTAAAACAACAGACTTTAAAGTGGGAGATGTGCAAAACCTTCGTTTCAAAAAAGTGAAAGTGAATGGTGAAAAAATGGCTGCACCCAGGGTATCTAAGATGCGCTAAAATAGGCGTCATCAGGCAAAATATAATCCCGTTTACAATTCATTTTTTATCTTTTTACCTACGTTACTTTTAATAATTGTAATTGCTAAACTAACAATATGAAAAACAAAACACGCCTTACGCTAACAGCATTATTTCTTACTTTTTGTGCCATCGCTCAGTCCGCAAATGAAAATTTATTTAAAAAGATGATCACCAATCTTCCAAATTATCAAAGTGTTCCCGGAACAAAAAGAATTCTGACAATCCATGAGTTTAATACAGCAAAGCCCGTTAACTGGACAATGGAATACGGGAACAACCCGGGAGCAGATAACAACACAAAGGTTTAAAAAGCTATTGCCGGCTTTACATTAGCCACTGAAACTTACAATACGCAGTCTGGAAAAATATATTCTTCCTCTTCAAAAGAATACAAGAGGGCTTATAATTTTTATATCGATAAAACGCAGAAGTGGGTGTGTGTACCCTTAGGTATTTCCGCCGGGCTATACTGATGGGGTTCGGGGCTGAGGAAAGCGGAACGCCAAACGCAGAACGCAAAACGTAGAACGCCAAATGTAAAACTCGAAACCCTAAACCCCAAACCCGAAACTCAAAACCCCAAACGGAAACCATCCCCTATTCGCCGGGATGATAGCTGCGTTCTGCATGTTTTAGCACATCAGCCTTATAAAACAATACATCTTTGAACTTACCTTCTAAGTAAAGCGGTGCCTGGTCAGTAAAGTGCTTTGATTGTGGATTGCTATTTTGTCCTCCGGCTAATATTGATTTTGCTTTCACCTTTTTTCCGAATTCTACCGAAGCAACAAAACTGTTGCCGCCAACACCGTAGCGCTTATTGGTATTAGCAAAACGTCGCCCATCAAAAGAGGGTAACGATCCCCACACGGAAGAGGCTAAACCCGATGGCAGGCTTGCTTTGCCATCATCGTAAGTTTCCACCAGTTCACCGGAAGTTCGTTGAAAGCGATTTACTTCACCCCAGGCGATGTTCCATGTTCCGAAACGTTTTTCTAGATCGTCCATGGTTTCTTTCAATAACAACAATTGGTCTGCTTCCGTTATCGTCGTGGTCATTCTCTGCATATCAAACATGTTTCTAACAAACTTTGCCTTCAGCAGCATTTTATAAGCCCATTCAATGGCAAGGGTTGTTGCCACCGAGTTGGCTGCACTTTTTCTGTCCCACTGTTTTAGTAATTGAACAGGTACTTCCAGTTGGGTGTTGCCGGCGTTGTCATAGGCTTTTAATAGCGGCGGCAATAGAACATCAAACGCGGCCAAGTACCGGTCGTAACCAATTTCAATCATCTTATCTACACCTACATCGTTCGCATTTGCCAAAAGCTTTGCTGCATTCAACGCCCTGAAGTTTTCTACATCGGGTGCCATATATCGCGGGTACTTTGTGCTATCGGGGCTGCTTGTTCCCGAAGCAGTGAAGGGAGTAGAATTACAGTTTTGTATCCAACCGGTAGCAGGGTTATAAACATGCACCACTTCATTTAATGGATGAACTCCTTTCCATTCGGTTGCTGTTAAACTTCCATCAACCGGCTTGTTCCAGTTAAAGGCTGTATCGCGTACTGGCATAAAGTTACCATGCCAGTAAGCAATATTCCCTTTGTCGTCGGCAAATACGGTGTTGTTCGAATTGTTTGAAAGCATCTGCATTGTCTTTTCAAATGCCTTAAACCCTGTTGCCTTTGTTCGGAGCCACGATTGCAGCAGGGCATTTAACGAACGGTTATTTTCTTTCAGGCTAAGCCATTTATCGTTTCGGGCGCCCATTACCGGACCATGATGTGTGCGGTAGATAGTTAGTTGTTGCTGAAGCAGGTTGCCATCTTTTAAATAGTTGAGGGTGATCTTTTTTGTTTTTACCGACAGCAGGTTTTTACCGTATTGATACAACGATACCGCGCCTTTTTTAACGATCGTTTCTTCGTACAGGTCGGCAACATCTGCAATGCTGGATGTATGCATCCATCCGCAATGCGCGTTGAAACCCTGGTAAACAAAGAACTGTCCCCAGGTTACGGCACCATAGGCATTCAAACCTTCATCGCTTACCATATGTACTTCTGGCCTGAAATAAAAAGTAACGTGGGGGTTTATATAGAGGATTGCGTTTTTTGATGCAGACCTGGAAGGACCGATAGCAAACCCGTTGGAGCCTGAAAGCGATGTAGCCGGATCCAAAACAGAAAGCATAGCGTTGGAAGGTTCGTTCATACCATAAAGGTTCTTCATATCCTGCGAGGTAAGCCCACCGGTTTGTGTGGCGCTGATACTTCCATCAGTACGCATTAAAGCAAACCAGGGTTCAAACTTTTTAAGCACGAGGGGTTTTACTTCAGGGTGTTTCAGCAGGTAAAAATTCACACCATCTGCAGAAGCGTTCATTAACTTTTTAAACCATGCAGGGCTTTTTGCGTAATCTTTTTTTGCTTCTGCAGTGTCGTAAATCAAACGCATTTGAAGGTCGTCGTATAACCTGCTTTCGCCTTCAACTTCCGACAGCCTCCCCAACATTTCAAGCATATTGTATTCTACTCTTTTAAAGTCATCTTCGCATTGCGCGTACAGCAATCCAAATACAGCATTTGCATCGGTTTTACCATATATATGCGGAACGCCCCAATGATCGCGAGTGATGGTGACCTGTTTTGATTGGGCTGTAAACCTTGCTATTTCAAGCTTGCTGAATTGTTGTGAAAAAGTAATAACCGGCAACAGGAGCAGGATGAATAATTGCTTCATGTAAATAAACGATTTAAACAAATTTAACGGGTTTCGGTGGTGCGAAAATTGAAAGCATTTTTTTACACCCATCAGGCATCGTCAACCTCCTGTAATCACTCAATGAAAATGGATACTGGCAACATTAAAGAAAAAGCAAAAGGTTTAACAATAAGAGTGTTGGTAATTTTTGCTGTGTTCGTTGTCATCCTCCTTTTATTCTGGCATCTAACCGATGAAGTGGTATTTGAAAAAGAGAATGGTTTTGACGAGAAAGTTTATCTATACATCACAGGCTTTACCTCGCCCACAATTACGAGGCTAATGGAGTTTCTTACGTTTTTTGGATCGAGGGATTTCCTGTTGCCTGCCTATCTTTCCATCAGCATCTATTATTTGCTGTTCCAAAAAAATACGCGAACCTCATTGAGTGTGTCGGCAATTGGTTTAGCTGGTGCCGGGGTATTATTTATTCTCAAACAAAGTTTTCAGCGGCATCGTCCGTTGAAGCCATTACTCCAAAATGTAGATGGCTTCAGTTATCCAAGCGGTCATTCATTTTCGGCATTTACATTTGGGGGGATATTGATATTTCTTATATGGCAATCAAAAATATTGCGCGGCTGGAAGTGGTTTTACACGATCGCCTTCCTGTTGTTAGCTGTTCTAATTGCATTCACAAGGGTGTACCTGCACGTTCATTTTCCTACCGATGTGATCGCCGGTTTTATACTTAGCCTTCTTTGGCTTACCATCTGTTATGTGGTGTTATTGAAGATGGGAAAACTGGGTGCAAAGAATAACCTGTAATTACATGCTTCTAATTATAGCGGGCTCCCTATTAAATCTATTGATCCTTTTCTTTATTTGGCAGCAAGTTTCCATTAACGTCAAATAACAATTCCTTTCCTTTTACAGTGGCTTCGTAGCTTACCGCTCCATTTGCATTTATTATTTGCGCAGCACCTTTTACTGCAGCATTTTTAAAATGCAAGTTCAAATAGTCTTTTATATTTTTTGGCAGATCATTGCCTGAAAGCTCAGTCTCGGTAAGTATCAGTTTTCCTTTAGCATTTATTACCGCCGACATTTCTTTTCCATCCCTTTTAAATACGACTTCGTAGTTGCCATTTTCCTTTTCCCAGGCGCCAGCCGTATTAGGGTACTGGCTGCTGAATGTAGCTTTCGCCGGCAATGGCACTTGCGAATTTTTAAGTTTTTGCGCGTTTGTTATATATAGTAGGCTGCCGCAAAGCAGCATCATCCAAATTTTTTTTTCATACAGAAGGGTTTAAAAAATTAAAGATGGAAGATTGAAATTCTATTAAACTGAGCGAGTACATACTTAGTGCAATTAACAAATGCCTTCCAGCCATTGGCAACAGAGTTGCCCAAAAACTCATTCTACTGGCAATTCGTTTTTATTCCGTCGTCAACAAGTGCCTTAATATCCATCGCAATTTTACGGTCTTTTTCATCCCCCAATTCTTTTGTAAAGATTGTTAAAGCATAACCGCGACAAACATCCAGAATAGGCCAGGTGCCCGCTAACGATGGAGATGAGTAGGCAGTTGGATTGGCATTTTGTTCAAGTATCCAGCCACCGAGGGCATAGTCGAGTGTTTCCGTTTGTTTGGGTGAACCTTTTACCAGGTTTGATTTTGCCTGTAGGGAAAGCATTTCCGAAACAGACGCTTCCGTTAAAATTTGCTTGCCATTAAAAGTGCCTTTGTTCAGCAGCATGGACATAAAGTTTGAAAGGTCTGTTGCGCTCGACCGGGCACCCATTGCAGGGTTAATGGCATCGTTATAGTTTTCGTTTGTAAAAGTGGTATTACGCATACTGAGGGGCCGGATCAGTTTTTCCAAAGCCAGCCGGTCAAACGTTTTTTTGCTGATCACCTCCAACAGTCTTGCGGCTATGTTAAAGCCCATGTTACTGTAATTAAACTCGGTACCGGCATTTGTCCCAATATCTTTCTTTGATGCAAAATCATTTACCTGTTCCTCCAGCGACTTAAAGTTGTTTTTTTGAAACAATTTCAAAGCGCTCTGTTCTGTTTTGATACCTGTATAATGTGTGAGGCAATGGCGAAGGGTGATGTAACCCTTGTAATATTTTTCAAACAACGGAATGTATTGTCCAACCTTATCATCCAACGAAAGCTTTCCTTCCTGAACAAATATCATTACCAGCGCCGTAGTAAGCCATTGGCTGGTGGCGCCAATTTGCTGTTGTGTTTTCAGGTTAAATTTTCCCATTTCTTTTTTGTACACCACCTTACCATCTTTATACAGAACAACAGCCACATCTTTACCCAGCGCAGCAGCAGATTGACTTAACTTTTGAGAAATGGCTGCGGTATCAATTTGAGCCTCAGCAACAATTGAATACATAAGGCAAAACAGGAGACTTCGAAAGTGCATAGAAAAGTTTTATACAATATAACAATAAGGTGAAAGCAAAAAGCAGGGTTTAGGTTACTGCGTAATAAGATGTGATTGTGAAAAAAGGGTTGGGTGTTAACCGTTTTATTTAAGCGCTGCCAGTATTTTTTTTACCAACTCATCTATGTCTTTCGACTCAATCCATCTTACCACCATTACAATATCATGTTCACCATCTACATAAATAATATTGGTGCCATTGCCAACATGTACGAAGGCAGAAGCAGGTGCTGACGGCAGGTATTTTTTATCGGTGTTTAAAAAATAGTTCATGTAGCCGTAGGTAGCTTGCGGCTTTGTGGGCGTAAGCGATTGTTGTATCCATTGGTGGGAGATGAGTTGTTTTCCGTTCCAGTTGCCATTATGCAAAGTGAGTAAACCAAAGCGAGCCATATCGAATGCATTAATGAACATTCCTCCACCCCAATGCCCGCCTCCGCTAACACTTTGTACAGCACTTCCATCCAGTACAATCCACGAATTTCTATAACCGGTCCACCGCCAGGTATTGGATGCGCCTATCGGATCCATAATGTTTTCCTTCAACACTTGCGGTAAGGGTTTACGCCAAACATGGGTGGCAACCAAAGCAAGTGCATTTACACGAACATCGTTGTACTCGTAAACCGTTCCGGGTACGTTTCTTTTGCGGTTAAGCCAGTTGTTGCTGTTGGCATCGGGCCGGTCTGCCCAATCAGGCTTGCCCCACAAGGTGCCTTCAAAATCACTGGTTTGACGCAGCAGATTGTCCCATGTAATGGTTTTATTATGCGGGGTATGGAAGGGTGATAACAGTTGTTGTGTGCCAAGTTCTTCTGCGGGTCTGTTGGTATGTGCAGGGTCATACATTTCAACAAAAGGAATATAGTTATAAACCGTGTCGTTCACGCTGTTAATTAGTTTTCGGTCAACTGCTAAACCAACCACGGCCGATAAAAAACTTTTTGTAACACTGTGCGTCATGTCCACCCTTGCAGGTTCACCCCATTGTGCAACTATATAACCCTTATGTATAAGTATACCTGTCGGTTCGCCGCGGTCGGCAAACGGACCTATGCCTTCTCCAAAAGGTTCCCTGCCAAATGTAGCAGCCTGCGACAGTTCCATGCTTCGTGTTTGTTTTGTTTCGTGGTCTTTAGCAAATTGTATCGCATCGTATAATTTTATGCTATCGAAAACAGTGGCTGCTGGTTTGTGGAGCCAGGTATTTTTTTCCGGAAAGTAATCAGTATCAACTTTCTTCGAAGTGTTTCTTTGACTAAAAACGCTGCCAGTAAAAAAAAGAAACAATACAATGTGGATGATAGATGACTTCATCAGCTAAAGATAGTAGATGGCAGTTGCATTGAGTATGCATTACGTAGGCAACTATTAGGCATAAAAAAAGAGCAGCTATTATAGCCGCTCCCGGTTTATTTAGTTTGGAACAAACCTATTCTGCAGGAACTTTGCTTTCGCGTAAAACTTTTAGCAGGCTATGGGCTACCTCTTCAGACGAAGCTGGGTTTTGCCCAGTAATTAACTGACCATCTACAATTGCATATGATTGCCAGTCGTCTTTTTTGCTATAGGCGCCACCTTTGCTTTTTAATTCATCTTCCAGCAAAAAAGGTACAAAGCTGGTTAAGCCAACTGCATCTTCTTCTGAGTTAGTAAAGCCGGTAACTTTCTTTCCTTTTACCAATGGCTCACCATTAGCGTTTTTGGCATTCAGCAGTACTGCCGGCGCATGGCAAACCGCCGCAACGGGCTTGCCACTTTTAATAAAGTTTTCAATTAGTGCAATGGAAGATTGATCATTGGTAAGATCCCACAGCGGACCATGACCACCAGGGAAAAATACCGCATCATACTCATCTGCCGATACGTCGGCAAGTTTTAGTGTGAGAGAAAGTTTTTCTTTCAATGCTTCGTCGCTGTTGAAGCGCAATGTTGCAGGAGTTTCACTTTCGGGGGCGCTGCTTTTAGGGTCTATCGGTGGTTGTCCGCCTTTGGGTGAAGCAAGCGCAACGTTGATACCTTCGTCGGTAAGCGCATAATAGGGCGCTGCAAATTCTTCTATCCAAAAACCAGTTTTATGACCTGTATTGCCCAACTGGTCGTGAGAAGTTAAAACAAATAATACGTTGAACATGGTGTATAATTTTGTTGGATTAAATAATTATGGAATCAACTCTTTACTAAAATCATTCCACTGTAAACTAAAAAAGCCTAACAGGTTTTTAAAACCTGGTAGGCTTGTAGCATAGTATTTAAAACCTGTTTGGGTTTTTTTTACTGCGAATAAATATAACTGTTGAGGTTGTTGATGGTTTGCTGTTGAACAAGGATAATCTGTTTAACAATGTCGGACATTGAAATGATGCCTGATAAGGTGGAGTTTTCAAAAACGGGAAGGTATCTTATATTGTTGACCGACATTATTTCCATGCAATGGTCTATTGTATCTTTTGGGGAAATATGTGGTATATCGGTGGTCATAATATCAGATACCACAGTATCCATGGAATGTTTGTCTTTTAAAATCACTTTTCTTGAATAGTCACGCTCGGTAACTATGCCTACGTATTCATCGTTTTCCATCACAATTACGGAGCCTATGTTTTTTTCAGCCATGATTTTTAATGCTTCAAAAACGGAGGTTCCGGGGCCTACCGAAACAGGGCGGGTAGTTTTACGGGAAAGAATTTCTGCAACTGAGTTCATGTATGGGGTTTTAGCAATCGAAATTTACGAAAAGATTTTTTTAAACATAGCGTTACTTATTGGTAGGGGGCGGAGCCCAGTTTTATTTTTTCCATTGTGAGGCTTTCAACCACTCTGTCGGAAAATTATTTTCTAACTGGTAATAACCTGAACACTGCCCCAGGGCTTTCCACCGAAACATAGATGAAACCATCTGGTGCCATGCGAACATCGCGCAGCCGTCCTATATTTTTTAATAGAATTTCCTGGCTAACAATTTTGTTGCCTTTCAACCTGCACAAGTTTAAATATTTAAAGCGTAGCGAACCTACCAGCACACAATCCTTCCATTCCTTATATTTCTTTCCGGTAACAAAAGCCATCCCCGAAGGCCCAATAGATGGTATCCAATACAAATCGGGTGGCGTAATTCCATCCATTACAGATTTATTGGTTATCACGGTTCCATTATAATTGATGCCGTACGAAGCAAGCGGCCAACCATAATTGTTTGCTTTGCCTATAATGTTTATTTCATCTCCGCCACGCGGGCCATGTTCGTTCGTCCAAATATCGCCTGTTTTAGGATGCCTTGCCATTCCCTGCGGATTGCGGTGTCCAAAAGAATATATAGATGGCATAGCACCGGGTGTATTAACAAATGGATTATCAGCGGGTATGGTTCCGTCATCTTTTACCCGGTGAACTTTTCCCAAATGCCTTTTTAAATCCTGTGGATTTTCATTTTCATTGCCGCGCTCGCCAACGGAAAAATACAGGTAACCATCTTTGCCCCATTCCATCCGGCAACCATAATGATGTCTTGTTCTTGAGTAAGGCAAGGCTTCAAAAATAACCTGCTGTTTCGTTAAACTATTGCCCGTTAGAACTGCATTTGTTATTGCCGTGGTAGCCAACACGCCCTGCTCTGTTTTTTTACCTTTTGAATACGATAAATATAAAATGTTATTGCGTTTAAAATCGGGGTGCAGGATGATATCCATTAAACCACCCTGCCCTTCGGCTACAACAGCCGGAACATCCGAAATGGTTTGTACTTCCTTTTGCCTGGTTACCCTGTATAACTTGCCGCCGCGTTCGGTTATCAGCATATCTCCATTGGGCAAAAAAGCCATACCCCATGGCACTTTAATTCCACTTAAAACGGTGTCGAGTTTTACGGTGAGGGATTTATTTACAAAAACGTTGGAACGGTTGGGTTCGGTAAAAGTGTAACGCTTTACATTTTCTATACTGGTAAGGGTATAAGCTACCAACTCATTTATTTCTTCATCCGTAAAAGTGGTATCGAAGCCGGGCATGCCATCGTTGGGATAACCTGTTTTGATGGCTTTAAAAAGATCGGCAGAGGTGCTGCCATGTTTCCAGCCACGGTCAACAAAGGCATCCATTTTTTCGCCATGGCAGCCTGCGCAAAAGTTTGCATAGTTTTTCTCTACCCTTGTACTGTCGCTTTGTTGTTCATGATAAATATTGTTGCTGCTAATGCCCCAAAATAAAATACTGGCACTAATTGCCAAACTTAAAAAAATAGAAAACGAAACAATGTGTTTGGGCATGGTGAACGGATTTTAAAACGTGGTGGGGTTTTATTTGATTTCGCAAAAGATAGGAAGAAGAAAAATTATTACAAGATTTCTTTTTTTGCTGTAGGTCATCTTTTTTTAAGCGCCTGGCTTTGCAGAAAAGCTTCAAACTGCGGAAGGGTAAAACTGCTAAGGTTGTGTTGCCTTGTTAAACCACCTTTTTGTGCTGCCAGTACGCCATAACGTACATCGCTGAATGCATCAACAGCATGAGCATCCGGATCAATCGAAATCAACACGCCTTTATCCAGCGCAACATCAATCCAGTTCCAATCAATATCCAGCCGGCGCGGATGTGCATTCAATTCAATTACCACTTGGTGTTTGGCGCAGGCTTCTATTATAGCAGGGTAATCAACCGGGTAACCGTTGCGGCTTAATAACAAGCGCCCGGTCATATGACCGAGTATAGTCGTATATGGGTTGGAAATAGCATTCAGCAACCGCATCATCGCTTTCTCTAAATTCATTTTTAAATTAGAATGTACCGAAGCAATTACAAGGTCAAAGCTCTTTAATACTTCTTCATCATAATCCAGGCTTCCATCATTCAAAATATCGGACTCAATACTTTTAAAAATTTTAAATGGCGTAAGTTTTTCATTCAACTCATTAATCAATTCGTGCTGTGCTTTTATCCTGTCTGGAAACAAACCTTTTGCATAAAAGGCCGATTTTGAGTGATCGCTGATCACTAAATATTCGTAGCCTTTTTGTATAGCGCCTTTCGCCATTTCTTCAATGGTATTACTACCGTCGCTCCAGTTGCTATGCGAGTGTATGATGGCTTTTATATCGTCTTCTTCAATTGCCGGTGTCAGTTTATTTTGAACCGATAACCCTATAATAGATGCCTTTTCCCTTCGGTGCGGCGGTATCCATTGTAAAAGGTGCTCAGTAAAAATTTCCTGCTCGCTGGCATAGCTCTTTGCATCATCCCATTGAAATTTTTCTTTCCACGCCGCTAAAAATTCCTCGCTGCAACTGGTAGTGAACAGCCTGTTAATTAACATCGCCGCAGGCACCATAATAAATTGCAGTAAAACATTTTCCGGTCCGCGTACCCTAAGCGCTTCGTCTACTATCTCAAGAGTATAAATTTCGTTATTGAAAGCATTTTCCAGTTGTTCAACCGTTGCATTTGTAACCCATTCGAGCCGGTCTATCACCAGGGAATTTCGCCTGAAGTCGCCTGTAATTTTAAATTGGTTACCGGGTAACATTACGTTTAACCTTTCTTCCCATGCTTCCACATATTTTTCTACCTGGGCATACAGGTAACTACCGCTGTTGTTCAAATAAAATTCGATGGACTCCTGTATGCTGTGTTGTGTTTTTGCGCCAAATCCCTTATAAAGAAGAAGGCGATTTTCTGTACAGGCATATAAAAGTTCACCAATCGTTTCCACTTCAAGTTCTTTCCAAATAGTAGCGATCTTTTTTGGTCCCAAACCTTTTATGCGAAGCATTTCTAAAATTCCGGGCGGCGTTTTTTCTATATGGTCGTCCAGGGCAGATAAACGTCCTGTTTCAATCATTTCAATTATTTTTTTGCCAATGGTTTCACCAACCCCATTTAATGAGAATAATTTGTTTTGCGGTAGCGTTGAAAGTTCAACAGTGAGCTTATCAATATTGAAGGCAGCGGAGGAGTACGACTTTGCTTTAAAGCTGTTATCGCCATGAATATCCATTAGTTTGGCAAGCAGGGAAAAATTATCAACTATGGTGTTGTTATCCATAAATACAATTATGGTATGAAGATAAAAGAAAGCTTTAAGCTGCTTAAAATGTTTTAGCCAGTACTTGCCAAACATTAAACACAGGTGGGTAAATTGCCGGAGCAAAGTTGGTGAAAACGATTTTTAAGGGGACGCTAAAACATATTGCAAAACGCGCATCAGGAAGCAATAAATGGTTAGGTGAGAAAACGTGCTGGAGTAGTTAGGCAGCGAAGTAATGAGCCAGGTGTTCGTTTTGCATCAGGTCTTCCACGCCTTCTACCGTTAGTGGTTTACTAATAAAATCAATTACCACATCATATCGGTTGGCTCGCGAAAAATCCTCCGGGTTTACTGTGGATGATATGATGACCACCTTAACCCCCGGAAGCCTGTCAGCATACTTCATCAGGTATTCCTCTAAAAAATCCCAGCCATTCATAACCGGCATATTCAAGTCCAGGAAAATAATTTGTGGGGCTTCGCTTTTGTCGGCAATATCTTTTTTTGCAAAGAAACCGGAAAAATAGTTGAGTGCTTCCTTCCCGTTTTTCGCCATTAAAACTTCATCTGCAAACTCCGCTTTTTTAATAACCAATTCGCACAGGGTTAATGTGATGTGATCATCATCTATACACATAACTTTCCTGATCATTCTGCTTCGGTTTTTTTAAATGTGATAATGAATGTTGTTCCTTCATCAACCTTGCTTTCCACTTCTATGGTTCCGCCCATAGCCCGTATTTGCGAGTTAATGATGTATAACCCTAAACCCTTACTATCCGAATGATCGTGAAAACGTTGATACAATCCAAATATGCGGTCTTTATATCTATCGAGGTCTATACCCAGACCATTATCGGTAAAGTAAAGTTTTATGGTATCGGCAAATTTACGGGTATAAATGTTTAATACCGCCTGGCGTTTATTACTGCGATATTTTATAGCATTGGTCAATAAGTTTAAGAGGATGCTTTCAAAATAAGTCGTGTTGATTTCCAACTCCGGAACTTCTGAAAAGCTTGTCTGTATTTCCACATCAAATTGTTCTATCAGGTTTTGAACCGACCTTCTTACTTTATCAAACACAGCTTCAATATTCAGCTTTTCTTTTTTTGCATGAAGATTGTTTTTAATGATCAGCACGTTGATAAGGTCGTTGACTGTTTCATTTAATTGAAGTGTAGAGTCTTTAAAATTTTTGATCAGTAAAGAGTTCATCGGATCGGTAATAGTAGAAAGATCCAGTAATTGAATTATACCAAGCAAGTTTGAAAGTGGTGCCCGAAGGTTGTGGGATGTTATATAGGAAAACTGGCGCAGGTCGGTATTGGTTTGTGTTAGTTCTTCAATCAATATTTCTTTTTCACTTTCATTACGCTTACGCATACTAACATCACGCTGTACCGAAATCCAGTGGGTGCATTCGCCATTGTTATTGGTTACAGGCAATACGGTAAAGTGGCACCAGAATTTTGTTCCATCTTTTTTATAATTCAGCACCTCCACTTCGCATCCATCGCCATTCTTTTCCGCGTCAATCAACTTCTGAATTTCCCGGTCGTCGGTTTCTGGTCCGCGTAGTATATGGGCCGTTTTTCCAATCACTTCTTCGGCACTATACCCCGTCATGCCGGTAAAGGCTTTGTTTACATATAAGATGGGATGACCGTTTCCTTCAACTGATGCTTTTGCAATAATAACCGCATCGGTAGTGTTTGTAACCACAGACTCTAAAAGGCGCAATTGCTGCTCCTCTTCTTTTTGTGTAGTAACGTTTTGAAAAGCCACCACTATATTTTTTGTTGCACTGGTGCTTTCAGCAAGCGGTACAGCGCTAATCAAAAAGCTTTTGCCCTCAAAGCTTGTTTCAAAAACAGCGGTTTCGCCTTCAAAAACTTTATCGAGATTTTGCTGAACAATTTTGTTGACCGGGTCGGGAAAGTGATCGGTAAACAGAGTGTTGTTGAAATATTCGGAGCCAACATCCGGTACGTGAAACTCCTTACCCGCAGTGTACACATAACGCAGGTCGTTGTTTAAAATTCCAACAGCGCCATTCGGAAAATTCTCTGAAATGGTTCGAAGCATTTTTTCATTTTCGGCCAGTTGCGTTTTCGCTTTCTTTTGTTCGGTTATATCGTGCACAACAACCAATACAGCATCTTCTTCCTCAACAACTATGTTGTGTGTAACAAGGTCAACATCTATCAGCTCGCCGCTTTTTTTCTGGTGTATCCAGTTGTTGAGGTATTTAATTTTTTTATTCTCCCTTCTGTACTTAGGCAATAAACTTTCCAGCTTTTCGCGCTCAGCCAAGGGGCGAATATCCTTTATCGTCATTGCGAGAAATTCTTCCTCTGTATAACCATAATGATTTTTAGCTGCCTCATTTACCATTAAAAACTTATAGGTTACCTGGCTGAAGGCAAACATAGGCAGCGGGTTATTATAGAAAAGGTATTTATACTGTTCCTGCGAGGTTTTGAGGTGTTCAAATATTTTGCGGCGTTCAATGCTGTATTGTATGCTTTTTGAAAGCAGCGGCGGGGTCATGTCATTCTTTACGATATAATCCTGTGCACCCAATTTTACCGTTTCAAGTGCAAGGTCAGTATCGCCAATACCGGTAAGCACTATAATGGGTATTTGTTTCGCCCGGCTGCTTATTTCGTTGAATGAACTGATGCCGTCGCTATCGGGTAACGACAGGTCGAGCAATATTACATCGGCCGGTTTTTCCTTCAATACCTGGAATGCTTCTTTGAGCGATGCGGCGTGTAAAACCGTTGCCAGGCTGAAGGATTCTGAAAGGTATTCCTGTACAAGTACAAAGTCGCCAATGTTATCTTCAACAACCAATAGTGTAAGGGGGGAATTATGCATTTTAGTTAGTGGGCAACTTTACAATTGTTATCCAAAAGTCTTCTATCATTTTAACTACATCAAAAAATTTATTGAGGTCTACCGGTTTTGTGATGTAGCAATTTGCATGACCATTGTACGAATCTGTAATATCGCTTTCTGCAGAAGAGGTGGTAAGCATTACAACAGGTATCCTTTTCAGCCGCTCATTGTTTTTGATATAATGGAG
>JANPIA010000136.1:0-1551 GCA_031424735.1 Segetibacter sp. | reverse complement strand
AATCTGTTGACCAATGCCTATTGACTATGCCCCAATGATCAACAACCCTATCTCCCCCATCCCCACTTTAAAAAATCCGGGAATGCTTTCGCCCATGTTTCCACATCGTGCCGGCCGTCTTTCATTTCGATATAACGAATGTGTTTATCGGTATAACCTTTTGCGTTTAGCTCAACTATCATATCCAACGTATCGTCAATCGAGTCGATGATGCCATTATAGTTACGGTCGTTGCTCTCATCCAGCGCACCACATTGAAAAAAGAATTTGAGCCATGGCTGAAATTGTCCTTTTCGAACCTGCAGGTGCATAATCCTGTCTTTTTCATCATCATAATTATCATCGTACCCCTTTCTGCGCCACCAAAGTGAACCGCTGAAAATCCCCACTTTCGAAAACTCACTTGCATTGTTCCAAACAATGTCCATGGCGCTTAAACCGCCCAACGAAAACCCGGCAAACGATTTTTCTTTAAATGAAGGCATATGATAAGTGCGCCTGATAAAAGGCAGCAATTCATCAAAAATAAATTTGTTGTATAACCCGGCTTTTGCACCACGCCCTTTATAGTCAGCCTGGCAGGCCGTGCCGTATTCCATTCGTCTTTCGGCGCCGCAATGAATGCCTATACATACCATCGGCTCAATTAGCCCGGTTGTTATAAGTTGGTTAAGCATTTCATCAAAAGCCATTTTTAAAAGATCCTGCCCATCATTAATAAGCAAAATGTTCATGTGTTCCGGTTGAAGTATATTGACAGGCAGGTAAGCATCTACAATAACTTCACGTTCCAAAAATTCCGATACAATTATACTTTGCTCTACAAGAATTGAACTCAATACTCTTTCATCCTTTTCAACGGGTAATTTCTCATCCTCCATATTTTCAAAAATAATAAATACACCAACGCAAATAATGTAAACATTTTACTGGGAGCTTAAGGTGTAATGAATTGTTTGGTATATTGAGAAGCATAGTACACCTTAGGCTAACAGTTTATGCAGCTCATTGGTGGAACGATTATTATGCGGCTTATAGCACAACATTCAATTAAACATTTAATCACCTTTAAACATTGCTTATGAAAAAGATAGGAATGCTTTTTGGCAAAGAGAGAAGTTTCCCAATGGCATTTATTGAAAGGGTAAACAGCAAGAACATTGATGGTATTACTGCGGAGCCTGTTAAAATTGATATGGTAATGCAAGGCGAGCCTACCGAATATGCTGTGATATTCGATCGCATCAGCCAGGATGTACCATTTTACAGGGCGTATCTTAAAAATGCTGCACTTACAGGCACCACAGTAATCAACAACCCCTTTTGGTGGAGCGCCGACGAAAAGTTTTTCAATAATTGTCTTGCAACAAAAATTGACGTGCCTGTTCCAAAAACGGTACTACTACCTTCCCGCGACTTACCCGACGACACCAGCGATGAATCGTTTAGCAACCTGGCTTATCCATTAAATTGGGAGAGCATTTTTAAATACATAGGCTTTCCTGCCTACATGAAACCCTTTGCCGGTGGCGGTTGGAAAAATGTGTACAA
>JANPIA010000135.1:0-10335 GCA_031424735.1 Segetibacter sp. | reverse complement strand
AGCGGCAACGGTTAGCAGGTTGATTACTTTGGCCCGCAGGTAACTGATGCGCTCATTGGTGTCACCAATTTTTTCGCAGGTTGCCCTGGTTTTATTTATATCAGCATTTCCATCTAAGCTGCGAATAACGTGTATGAAACATTCCTTAACCACATCATGCGAAAGCAACCCCAACCGGTGTGCATCTTCCATATCAATAATGCGGTAACAGATATCGTCAGCCGCTTCCACCAGGTAAACAAACGGGTGGCGCTTGTAACAAATAAACTCCCCTTCGTCAGGCGGCATACCTAACTTTTCCGCAATATCTTTTACGGCAGACATCTCTGCCTGAAAGAAGCCATATTTTTTGCGGTGCTTGTATTGTTTATTAATGGCAAGCGCTTCGCAGGGGTATTTTAAAATAGATGCAATGGTGGTGTATGTTAAACCAAGCCCGCCCTGCAGCCTGCCTTTAAAAGTATGGGTAAGTATGCGGATGGCGTTGGCGTTTCCTTCAAAGTTGGAGAGATCG
The DNA here is from genome assembly GCA_031424735.1 of Segetibacter sp. Taxonomy (GTDB): domain Bacteria; phylum Bacteroidota; class Bacteroidia; order Chitinophagales; family Chitinophagaceae; genus Segetibacter. Next base: position 9,821 of record JANPIA010000135.1, on the reverse strand, counting down.
GCCCATTCCTTCACATCAAAATAGGAACGCAGTCCTTTGCCTTCAATCTGCGAAGAAGCATTGTTTATAAAATAAGCAGAAATCGCCTTCTCGCCCGAATGCCCAAAAGCAGGGTTGCCAATATCGTGAGCAAGGCACCCGGCAGCAATTACATTGGAAAGCTCATATTTATAAAACTCGTAGCTGTCACTCTCTTTATCATCAATTTCTTTACTGATGCTCTTGCCAACCATGCTACCCAACGATCTGCCAACGCTGGCTACTTCCAGCGAATGGGTTAAACGGTTGTGCACAAAAGTGCTGCCGGGCAAAGGAAATACCTGTGTTTTGTTTTGTAACCGCCGGAATGCAGAAGAGAAGATAAGCCGGTCAAAGTCTTGCTGAAACCCTGATCGTACGCCATCCGTTTTTTTATTGTGCCCAATCCGGTCTGTTGAAAAGATAGTTTCCCAATTCATTAAATATTTTTTGTTGGCGATGCAATTTATAACAAACCAATGGTCACCACCGTTACGCCTTAAATCTCATTGAAGGCTATCATTGTTTCTGGAAGCCAACAATTGTTGGAATAGGCGGCACTGTTTTTTAACCTTCTAACATCACTCATAAAATATAAACCATGCCACGCGATACATCAACCATTAAAGAGCAATTACCTGGACTGGAACAACAAAATGCAGAAACAGTTTCTCCCGGAAGTAAAAACCTACGTTGGAAGCGAAAAAAATAAGCAAAAAGCTGGCGATCATGTTGTCGATTCGCCGGAAGCTTTAAACGAGGTTGACTTAACAGCGGATGGTGATGAAGGAGATGAAGGCGGAAGTATGCCCGATCCCGAAACCTTATCGCTGCGAAATGATGATTAAAGCCAGCGTGGTGAAGCCAATAAATTTTTTCACCTTTTACACCTACCCATATCTTTGCCAGCCTAAAATTGAAAGGAAACGTGCAGGTATCGGAAAAATTTCTACTTCATCAACAAACGCTCTGGCTGTCGCCTGAACGCTGTATATTTTGGGAAGAGCAGCGCTCTTTAATTTTGTCGGATGTGCATTTCGGTAAAACAGGGCACTTCCGAAAATCAGGCATCGCCGTTCCGCAAGCCATTTATAAAAACGATCTGCAACGCCTTATAAGCCAGGTTCAATATTTTAAACCCGAACAGTTAGTAATTGTTGGCGACCTTTTTCACAGTGTTGCTAATAAAGAACTGGAGTTGTTTGAACGATGGCGTGCTGATTTCAGCCAGCTCACCATCCAATTAGTTAAAGGCAACCACGATATTTTAAAAAAGGAGTGGTATGAAAACGCAGGCATCGTTGTAAGCAACGATCATTTATCAATCGCCAATTTTTGTTTCGTGCACGATATTGCACATGCCTGTGAGCCAACAGCAGAAATCGATTATTACTTCAGCGGGCATATTCACCCATGCATTACCATTAATGGCCTGGGAAGGCAATCGTTAAAGTTTCCCTGCTTTTACTTTCGTGAAGATTATGCGGTGCTTCCAGCTTTTGGCAAGTTCACCGGTTCGGCACACATTGACCCGGGAGCAAAGGATAAGTTGTTTGCAATATTGCCCGGTAACGCGGCTAAAGGTGAGATGGGCAGTGTAATTAAAATATCCTGATATCCAGGGCATAAAAAGAGCCCGGCGGACCGGGCTCGTGAGAAAGTTTTTGAAGATATCTGTAGTTAGATTCTTTTTACATTCACCGCATTCATACCTTTTTGACCACTCTTAAGCTCAAACTCAACCCTGTCACCTTCTTTAATATCTTCTGTCAATCCGCTAACGTGTACAAAAGTTTCATTTTTACCGTCATCGTGCTTAATAAAGCCAAAACCTTTTTCTGAATTGAAAAATTTTACTGTTCCTTGTGTTGTAGTTTCCATCATTGATAAATTAAATAATTAAAGGGCGAAGGTAAGTTTTAATATTCATTGTCAGGAAATCATTTCCCTTAAAATTACTTGCCCAGTATTCGCTGCCTGATAGTTGATTGAAGGAGTTCGCCGGTTACATCAAGACCTGTTTTTAAATGCGTAAAATCTTTTGCCCCGTCTGATGTAAGGTACCTAAGTTTTGGCTGAGGATCGCTGATGCAGTCCGCTATCACGTGTGCTACCTGCGCACCCGTTTGAAAAGTTTTTGCTTTCACTTCCTCCGTAAAAATTTTTCGGTAATTCATATAATCATTTGCCAGCGGGGCGTAATCATCATCTCTTATACCTCCACTTGCTTCAAAACTTTTAACAACGGTGTTGCTGAATTCGGTGATGATGCCACCGGGTTCAATAAGCGATGCATGAATACCAAAATATGGAAACAGGTAGGTGGCGATGCTTTCTGTCAGCCCTTCCAGCGCAAACTTTGCCGCGCAATAAATTTCATTCATTGGCTGTCCGACCAATCCACCTACAGACGAAACGTTGATAATATGCCCGCTTTTTTGTTTGCGCATTATTGGAAGTACCGCTTTCATACAGCGGATAGCTCCGTAAAAATTTACATCCATCACCGTGTGTATTTCCTCCATGCTGGCTTGCTCCATTGTTCCTAAAAACCCTGCCCCGGCATTATTCACCAGTACATCAATTCTTCCTTCTTTCTTCAAAATGGTTTTCACGGCAACGGCAATGCTTTGATCATTTTGAACATCTAACGGGAGGATTGAAATATCTACATTTTCCTGGCTTACATGCAAGCCCAATTTTTCACTTTTTGCCAGGTTTCGCATGGTTGCGTACACTCGATGTCCCTGTTTAGCCAGCAACACCGAGGTTTCCAAACCAACACCAGATGATGTGCCGGTGATTAATATAATTTTTTGCATGGTGGTATTGGTTGTGAATTTTTTGTAACTGAATGGTTCGAAGCCTGATAAAAGTAGCAAATAACTGTGCCCCAATATTTTGTTCAGGCGATCGCATTCAAACTTTTGGTGGTATAGTTTTTTTATGACGATGTGTTCTAAAATATATTCAATATGAAAAAATTTATTGCACCGGCATTTGCCGCGATGGCTTTGCTGGGATTTGTTGCCTGCAACGACGCCGATGAAAAAACAGAAACAACCGTTGATTCATCTACTTCTTCCACTGTTACAGAAACTTCGGGCACAATGACGAATATGGAAGGCGTTGTGGATCCTAATCCGAATACTTCTTACGTAGACCTTTCCAGTGGCACCACAATAAAAGTTAGAAGAGATACTATAACACGATACATCATTAATGAAGAAACAACTTCGCCGGTAATGTATTATTTCGACCCTGCCACCAACGATACTTTTGATCGTTCCGGGCGGGTTGTAAACAATGCTTTGTTAAAGGGACCTGATGGTTCATGGACTATTGACGAATCCAGAATTAAAGTAAAAATGCAGGATGATGGCGATGTAAAAATGAAAGACAAGGATAGCGACGACAAAGTAAAACTTGAGACAAACGGAGATGCGAAAATCAAAACCGATACGTCAAAAACCAAAATAAAAGATGGCAAAATTAAAGAGAAGAAGAACTAAGTACGCGGTTTAAACGACGATGTTTCTTTTATTGGATGCCGTGTGTATGGCACGGTTTTTACACCCTCAAATATTCAAACAAAAGTTATGGACAAGCTAGAAATAAAAGGAAAATGGAATGAATGGAAAGGCAAAATTAAACAGGCACATGCCGACCTAACCGATGATGATTTGAAATACGAGGAAGGAAAAGATGATGAACTTTTAGGCAGGTTGCAAACGAAATTAGGCAAGGGACGGGATGAGCTGGTTTCGTGGTTGAAATCTCTTGGATAAATTGCTAAACTATGGTGGGTGTTGCTGAGTATGCAACACCCATTTTTTATTGGGTAAACCCGATCAAGGCTCCATAAACGCAGGTCTCCGCTTTTCATAACCTGTCCCGTTCAAATTACTCTTCTTTAACGGGACGCTTCTTCCTAATCCCATTATTTTAGCGTTAGCAACCCTATATTGAAGGAGTGTTCTATCGCCTCAGCACTGCTTGTAAAATGGCAGCATAGCACACCTTTAGTTTCAATCTTTTTAATAATTTCTTTCACGGCATCTGCATTTTTTTTATAAACATGCCGTAAGTACACACTCTTAATACGCCCCGGAAAATGTTCTACTACCGAAGCGTATATATAAGGGTCCTGTTGGGAATCGTCGCCTAATAAAACGTATTGCTGGTCGGGAAAGGCTTCAATGATGCGTGCTATGCGCATAAACTTTGTGCTATGATTGTTTTGCCCTGTTTTTAATAATTGATTTAATCTCTTTACCTGGTTTAGAAGGTACACTCCCTCCGGTAAATTGTTTTTACGGGAAAACTCTACAATCATATCGTGCAGGTTCCACTCGCTGCTCGAAACAAAAAAGAAAGGGTTTGGTGCGTCGGTTTTGGAACCGGCCTTGGATAATAAACGATAATGACTCACCACACCTTCAAACGGTTTTCTGCTATGTGCATTTTTTGTAAACAAAACATACAGGCGCTTTCTTAAATTAGAGGAATGTGAAATCAAAAACGTATCATCAATATCTGAAATGCAGGTGAATTTATTGGGTGGTGCAATGATCACAATGCCTTTACCGGTACTCAAAACGTTTACATCATTTCCATAGTCATGTATCCACTCAACTTCCAGTTCGTGCACGCCTTGCGGCAGCACTTCACCAGCATCAAATTCAAAACGAAAAAACCCATCGGAGGCCGTTTTTACTTCTATGTATGTGTCTTTCCATTTCAGCCTTACCATTTCGTTGTGCATGGGTCGCACCATAAACGAGCGTAATAATGCAAAAGAATTCGTCCATAAATTGCGCCGGTATTTTTTACGTGGCAGCGGGCTCAATTTAAGTACATGACCAAAAACTACTAGGTGTGTTCCGTGTCCGTAACCATGATACACCTTCACCACCGGGTCGTTGGTTAAACGAAGCCAATAAAGGATTTTCTTTTTTATCTGACCTATAAAAGAGAGTTGTTTCTTTGTTGATATATTTCCGGCGGTATTCATTCATCAGTTTCAGTAAATATAAATCATGGAGCAAACAGGAGCACTAAAATTACTCTTCGCCATAAACCCAGTTTCGGGTGGTAAAGGCAAAACGGATTTCGAATCAGCCATAAAAAATTATTTCAAACCCCTTCCCCATTCAATCGAGTTCTTTTTGTTAAGCGGCAAAGGTGATGGCGCATCGCTAAAACATTGGATAGAAAAAATTAAGCCCGACAGGGTTGTTGCTATAGGTGGAGATGGCACCGTAACATTGGTAGCAAAACAACTGATCGATTCGCCCATTGCACTGGGAATTTTACCCGCGGGTTCCGCAAACGGCATGGCTAAAGAATTAGATATACCTGTTGACATAACGGAAGCCTTGGACGTATTGGTGAACGGTAAAATAAAATGCTGCGACCTGATAAAAGTGAATGACGAAATTTGCCTGCACTTAAGCGATATTGGCTTAAACGCACAGTTGGTTAAATATTTCGACGAAGGGAATATGCGCGGAAAACTAGGCTATGCCCGTGTTGTTTTAAAGGTGTTATGGAACAAGCGGCTGATGAACGTAACCATACAAACAAAAGAAAAACAAATTGACAGGGAGGCTTTTATGATAGTGCTTGCCAATGCAAGTAAATATGGCACCGGCGCAGTTATCAACCCAGGCGGCAATCTGTACGATGGATTGTTTGAAGTAGTCGTTATTAGAAGGCTTGCTATATCCGAGCTTTTTAAGATGTGGTTTAATCCGAAACCATTCAACCCAAAGAAAATTGAAGTATTCCAGGCGAGTTCAGCTTCCATTGAAACATCACATAAAGTGCATTTCCAGGTTGATGGTGAGTACCTTGGCAAAGTAGATAAAGTTGTGGCGGTTATAATGCCTGCAAAACTGAATATTGTACTACCGGTAACGGAAAACAGCAGCGACAATTAGCGGTAATGTACTGTATCATCTGTGGGATTAAATGGCTTCTTTTTGTTGCCTGCATCAGAAAAAAATCGCTCAAACAAATGCATGACCCCTGATACAGGCCCAGCCATTTTATGTGTGCGGTCGTCCAAAGTACTATCTTTTAAAGAATCACCTAAATGAAGTGCTCCCGGCAAATACATTTCAAGATTGGCCACCTGCAAGTTGAAAAATCCCCGAACGGCTGAACAATTGTTATCCTTTACATTTTCCCTAATAATTTGACGGGAAATTTGTGCTATTTTTTCAATTTCATCTTTCACAACATCGGTTGTAGTCCCTGAATAATTGGTAATCTTCTCCACTACGTTATCCGAATCATTTTCAAATAAAAAGTTTGCCCACGATGAGGAATTAATTCCACTAAGGATGGTTTTACAATCATCATCGTTATGCGCTTTTTTATACATACCGATGAGAACCGCTGGTATGGTTGCCTGGGCAAGATAGTTCACAGGCGACCGGTTGTCCGTGATGACCTCCTGTGTGTTCGGATTGATTTTATGGAGCGGCGCGTATCCAAGCTTTTTTTGAATAGCTTCAACAAGGTTTAACGACATAAAAAGAATTTTAAAAGTTCAGGGATGAATGATATCATCAGCTCAAAATTGCAAAAAAATTATACCATCATTACCTAACGTGCTGAACCTTAAATGGTAAAAGCATTGCGTTTACATTACCTGCATTTATTTTTACTAAACCCTAAAAGTGCACATCCCTATCTTAGCAATTAAAACCTGTTTTAAATGACCATCCTTTTGCTGTCTAAAATTTTTTACTTCTTTTTAGCGCCGGCACATTGGATTTTTATTTTATTGATCTGGCGATATTTTGCAACCGGTATTTTGTTGAAACGGAGACTTGCGGTAACCTGTATTGCCACGTTTCTTTTATTTAGTAATGAATATATTTTTACAAAAGTAGCACTCGCATGGCAGCCGCCATTAGCCAATGAAAATATTATTTACGAAGCCGGGATTGTTGTTGGCGGCTTTTCATCGTTTGATAAAAAAGGAAATGGCTATTTCAGTAATGCGGCTGACAGGTTTGTACAGGTAACCAAACTTTACCGGCAGGGAACCATTAAAAATATTGTGGTAAGCGGTGGTAGTTTATGGGGCGATAAACCAGCCGAAGCCAGCTTTGTAAAACAACAACTTCAATTACAGGGCATACCTGCATCAAATATTTTTTGTGAAGAAAAATCGAGAAACACTTTTGAAAATGCAACTTATACAAGGGTGCTACTTGATTCTTTAAAACTCTTTCCCCCCTTCCTGCTCATAACCTCTGCCCTGCATATGCCACGGGCAAAAGGTATTTTTAAAAAAGCCGGGGTGAATGTTACCGGCCATCCATCAAACTATTTGGTAGTGGACCGGCAAATGGATTGGGATGATTTTGTTATACCACGCATAGAAGTACTGGACAAATGGAGCCTGCTGATAAAAGAAATTGCCGGGGTTATAGTTTACAAAATGGCCGGAAAAATTTAAAGGTTAATCCGTCCAGCTAAAATCGGTGGTTTTTGGAATGATGTTAAAGCTTTCCATGATCTCTTTTGGAGGGATGGCAAGCTTTCTTTTATGAAGATCGATCCACGCGCCATCGATGGTGATGATAGCTGCAAGAATATCATCGTTTTTATAAATCTCGTGTATCATTGTCCACCGGCTGCTATCGCGCCTGTTTTTTTGAAGCGCTGCAGTTACGTACACCTTATCGGCAAAAACAATTTCCTTTTTAAAAACACATTCTTCCCTGAATAAAATGGGACCAATTCCTTTTGCAATTAATTCATGGGACGGCATTCCGTATTCATTTAAAAAACTAATGCGGGCATAAGCGCCAATGTCGTAATAAACACTATGGCGCAAATGAAAATTCGGATCCAGGTCGGACCACTTTATTTCGATATGCTTTGCAAATTTATCCATACTATCCATTGTCGATTTGCTGGTGCTCCACGTTTCCTTTCATTTCTTCAATCTGCTGCCTGGTGCCTAATACTATAACTTTCATGTCAAGGTTTATCAATGTTGTTTCAGGTGGATTAATAATAAATTTTCCTTCGGCATCTTTTATACCAATACAATTTACCCCCGTTTTGCGCCATGCCATTATGTGCTGTAAACTCTGGTTACGCAGTGCTTCCGGCAATGCTTCGTAAGCAACAGATTCAAGGTGAATGGCTTCTCCTTCTTCCCCCGATAAATAATCAATGAACTCCACCACATCGGGTTTTGATACAAGGGTAGCCATGTGAGTGCCGCCAATTTTGTCGGGCATAATCACATTATCGGCACCGGCTTTGCGCAATTTGGGAGCAGAACCTGCATTGGATGCACGGCTAATGATTTTCACCTTTTCATTGAGTGCCCTTGCAGATAAAACAATGAATACATTGTCTGCATCTTCGGGTAATGCGGTTATCAAAGCTTTTGCATTCTTAATACCTGCATGCAGCAATACATCATCATCCGTAGCATCTCCTTTTATATATAACACACTGTCGTTTTTCGATAGGTCTTCTTCTATCCTGTGCTCATTACTTTCAATTACCACAAACTTTACTTTATGACGCTGCAGTGTGGTTGCCGCCTGCTTACCGTTACGCCCATAGCCACAAACAATCACATGGTTTTCTAACTGGTTAATTGCGTGCATGATTTTGCGGTTTTTAAAATATTTATTTATCTCGCCATCTACAATGTACTGTGTAAGTTTTGCCAGTGCATAAGCAAAGGTTGCAAAACTGGAAACGATTAAACCCATGTTGAAGAAACGACCGGCATCACTCAAAGGATGAATTTCCTGGTAGCCAATAGAGGTAACCGTGATAATGGTCATATACAGAGCATCAAAAAACGAATACCCTTCTATGATCACAAAGCCCGATACACCCACTATTATAATCACAATGATGATTATAAATGGTATTAGCAGTCGGTTTAACTTGTTTGATTCCATTATTTATTGCCCGGGTTTAACCAATGTATTTCATCAAACTTAAAATGATACGGCACGGCCAACATAATGTAACGGCACCAGCATTCCGCATCCGTAAACTACGAATATTGTTTCATCCTTTCTGCCCAAAAAAGAGACTTATCTTGCATGTCCAAAATAACATTTTATCATGTCGGTGACAGAAAAATTAGCACAAATGAAAGCAGAAAAAGCAGCCGCCAATTTAGAGGCTGGCGAAGAATTTTTAAAGCAAAACCAGGAGCGTCCCCGGGTAGTTACTACCAAAAGCGGGTTGCAATACGAAATACTCAACGAAGGCAGCGGTGCCAAACCAGGTGCCAGAGATACGGTGAAATGTCATTACCACGGAACCCTTACCGATGGTACTGTATTTGATAGTTCGGTACTTCGTGGGCAGCCGGCAAGTTTCCCGCTGAACATGGTTATCAGTGGCTGGACAGAAGCTTTACAACTAATGAACGTTGGCAGTAAATGGAGATTGTTTTTGCATCCATCGTTAGCTTATGGTGAAAGGCAAACCGGCTCACACATTGGCCCCAACAGCACACTTATATTTGATGTAGAGCTATTGGGTATCGGTTAGTTTATATTGAACCACAAAGGCAGAGCAATATGCAAGAATAGCCTATGGTTTTATCTTGATTTTTTCCTCAAAAGCTCCCTACCATAAACTGCCTTTGTGGTTCAAACATTTTGCTTCATTAAAACGGCTGCAACCGTTTTTTTACTAAGCCGCAAATAACCAAGGCTGGCTAAAATTGTGATCGCAAAAATCATCCACCACAAGGTGTTAAAGCCATAAGTATCGGCAACATATCCGCCAATGGATGGTGA
>JANPIA010000134.1:0-2003 GCA_031424735.1 Segetibacter sp. | reverse complement strand
GGTTTTTGTGTACCACAACGGGGCAGAATCATATTATGCGGCCAGAGGTTTTCGTGGCTTGCTCAGGGTTTAAGACCGGAATAAAACATCAGAGAAATGAATTACAGTTCGTTGGAAGAATGCCTCCTTGATCTGGAAAAGAACGGCCATTTGGTAAGAATAAAGGAAGCGGTAGATCCATATCTTGAAATGGCTTCGATACACCTGCGAATGTATGAGGCCGGTGGACCAGCTATCCTGTACGAAAATGTGAAGGGAAGTAAGTTTCGTGCAGCTTCCAATATTTTTGGTTCGTTAGACAGAAGCAAATTTATATTTCGAAAAACATTCGCAGCAGTTCAACGATTGATTGAATTGAAAGACGATCCGGTTAGGGCCCTCAGGCAACCGTTTAAAAATCTTAGTTCCGGCCTTGCTGCGTTAAAGGCATTGCCTCTAAAAAATCCTTCATCAAAGCCCGTACTTCATCAGCAAATTAGTATTACCGATCTGCCGCTTATCCATCATTGGCTAAAAGACGGAGGTGCGTTTGTAACACTGCCACAAGTGTACACCGAAGATGTAGATAAGCCAGGCATCATGAATGCAAACCTGGGCATGTATCGCATTCAGTTAACAGGCAACGAATACGAAACAAACAAAGAGATTGGCCTTCACTATCAACTGCATCGCGGCATTGGTGTTCATCAAACCAAAGCAAATAAAAGAGGGCTGCCTTTAAAGGTTAGTTGTTTTGTTGGCGGCCCGCCGTCGCATACTTTATCTGCTGTTATGCCTTTGCCCGAAGGCATTAGTGAAATGACTTTTGCAGGCATTTTGGGTGGGCGCCGTTTCCATTATACTTATGAAGATGGCTTCGCTATTAGTACCGATGCAGACTTTGTAATTACAGGTGAAGTATACCCTGGAGAGAATAAGCCGGAGGGACCTTTTGGTGATCATCTTGGTTATTACAGTTTAACCCATTCTTTTCCGCTGATGAAAGTGCGGAAGGTGTATGCACGAAAAAATGCTATCTGGCCATTTACGGTTGTAGGCCGCCCACCGCAGGAAGATACAAGCTTTGGCCAACTAATACATGAACTAACCGGTGATGCAATTAAACAAGAGTTACCCGGCGTAAAAGAAGTACATGCCGTAGATGCCGCAGGTGTTCATCCACTGTTGCTGGCGGTAGGCAGTGAGCGGTATACACCTTACATGCCTGCTAAACAACCTGCTGAACTTCTTACAATTGCTAATCATATTTTAGGTACAGGCCAACTTAGTTTAGCTAAGTTTTTATTTATTACTGCCGATGATGAAAACAAAGTAACGACCCATAACATTCAGCGTTTCATGCAATATCTTTTGCAACGCATTGATCTCACCCGCGACGTTCACTTTTACACCAACACTACAATTGATACGCTGGACTATTCAGGAACCGGTTTAAACTCAGGAAGTAAAGTAGTCTTCGCTGCTTATGGAGAAATTAAACGAGAGTTATGCACCGAAGTTCCTTATGAACTTACAATGCTTTCAGCTTTCAATAATCCGAAAGTGGCTATGCCCGGGGTTGTTGCTTTAAAGGCCAACGCTTTTACATCGTACGAAGCCGCGGAAAAAGAAATGGAACAGTTGAATGAACAACTGAAACCACATGCCGTTGCTCTGCAGCAAGCGCCGTTCATTATTGTTTGCGACGACAGTGATTTTGTAAGTGAAACGCTTAATAATTACTTATGGGTTACCTATACGCGCTGCAACCCTTCTCACGATATTTATGGTATCGATTCGTTTGTTAGAAAGAAACATTGGGGCTGTAACGGTCCGCTAATAATAGATGCGAGGATTAAACCTCACCACGCTCCACCGGTTGAGAAAGATCCGGCAATTGAAAGGAGTGTAGATCGATTGTTTAACAAGGGTGGAAGCATGTACGGTGTACTAAAATAAAAAAGAGTTCGAAGTGTGATCCGAACTCTTTTCTATTAGAAACATTTTGTACTTACTGTACTTTA
>JANPIA010000133.1:0-19286 GCA_031424735.1 Segetibacter sp. | reverse complement strand
CGAACACAGGATAAACAGAGGTAACAGACCTCATGCCTTAGCAAAACTTGTTTCGTTAGCGGGGAGGCACTAACATCGAAAACATAAGCTTACATCAACAGTAAAACCTATTCATCATTTCGCCGCTCTCCGTCATGTTCTGTTTGCCCTATGGCTCGCCTTAGTTTGCAACTACGTAGGAAAATGATAACCCAGGCTGCTCGTTTCCGAAAAAACAAGAGGTGAGATAGGACAAGTGCCAGGGCGTTAAACAAAGTTTTATCTGCTACACATTCAACACCGATACAATCTGATGCACCATTTACATCTGTATTCGCACACTTTGGATAGGAGAGGAAATTGTGCGGCCGGGAGCAGTTCGTGCATTTGGATTTATATAACTAAAACATTGTATATCAACGGATGACGAAAAATCACGACTTAATTTTCCTTTTTATTTAAGACCTTTACAAAAAAGCAAATTGTATTAATCCTGCCTATTGCCTAATCCTGTTAACGCCATTTTGTGAACACCCTTAATCTTGTATAATGGCACCTAAAAATTTAAAAAAGTCGCGTACAAACAAAAAGGCCACCTTTTTAACAGAAGAAGAATGTGTATCTGAATTGTTGATCACCAACATCGAGCTTTCGCTGAAGATTGAAGAAAATGAAGAACAGGCAGCAAAGTTGGTTGTACGGGACAATCAACTTGCTGCCCAAAAAAAGAATAGCGCTACAGCACTAGCGATCGCAAAAAAAGAACTGGCTTATCAATACGCCGAGAAGGGTGAACGGGCTACCGAGCTGGCAATCGCAAACCTGGAACTTGCCTATGAAGAAGATGAAAAAGAAAAGCGTGCTGCGGAATTGGTAATCGCTAATAAAGAACTCATTTTTCAAAATGCAGAAAAAGAAAAGCGTGCAAATGAGCTTTTAATTGCTAATAAAGAACTTGCCTTTCAAAATAAAGAGAAAGGAAAACGTGCAAAAGAATTACTGATAGCTAACAGGCGACTTTCAATTCAAAATAAAAACCTTGCGGAATGTGCAGATAAATTGACGATAGCACATTATGAACTTTCTGTTCAATATGCTGAAAAAGAAATAAAGGCTATTGAGCTGATGAATGCAAATAAGGAACTTAAAACCGCCCAGGACTTTCAAAGCCAGTATATACAGAATCTTAGGCACATGGTGTTCATAACCTCCCACAAAATCCGTCAGCCGATTGCTAATATTATGGGCATTTCAAATTTACTTCCATGCTCCATTAATTCGCCTGATGAACTTTTGAAATTGACTGGCTTTATGAAAGACTCCGCACTGGCTTTGGATAATTTTACAAGAGAACTAACGATTTATCTCTGCAACCAGGAATCTAAAATGACTTCAAAAGCTTCCATCAACAGTAAAACCTGATAGCATTTCATTTTCTTTTTTCAAAACAGTCCCGTTAGCAAAACGGGATATTATCCAAAAGTTCACGGTGCTCTTTTTAAACACATTAAACAACCCCGGCGACTCTCCTAAAGCTATACAGGGTCTGGCTGTAGGTTTAGATTTTAGAAATGGGTGTGCATTAAATAAAAAACGAGGCTGCTCTGTTGAGATAGCCCTCGTTTTTAATTAACCCGTTTTGCGCTACCGGCATTTACATATAGAAAATCTACGGTCATTTGGAGGCAGAAAGTTATCCTTCGGAGTCGTGCCATTCAGCTTCATCCTGTTCACTTGTTGTCCCTTCAGAAAATGTAGTGTCGTCAGAAGTATTTCCGCCTCCCACTAAACCTTTATTGTGCATTTCACCATCTCCAATAGTCGTAGTAACCTCTTTGTTAGGATCGTCTACCAAATAGTAATCATCGGCCACATTAGCCTTTTCAAAACCGTCATTCGGTTGCTTCTCTTCAGTGCCTGAACCGGGTACATGCTTTTCTTCGTTCATAAAAGTGATTTTAAATTTGGCTAATAGATACTATAGTCGTGCCACTGCTTTGAGGTCTGCTTGCCGAAAAAATTAAAGGGTACAGGTCTACGCCGTTTAAGGTTGCCACCTTCAAGCATTAGTTTGAGCTACCGCGTTAGTATTGTAGTCAAATCTTTCAACAGATATTCTATGTCACCGCCGGGGAAATTGAGTTAGCAGTCAATTGACACCGCATGTATTGTTAAAATAGGTTCAGAAAGTAGAAGAGGGCGATGCAACGATGTTGATAGCAGCAAAGTTGTTGGGATCAAAATAAATTTCTAACCGAAATAAGAACCCTTAACTTTCAGTCTTCAGAAACACCTATGAAAAAAAATTCGCTCCCAACCATTATTATTATCGCTCTGTTATTACCCCGGTTTCTTTACGCACAAAATAGTGGCGACCTGGATAGTTATATTAAACATTTAAAAGAGGATAAGGCGGGACCACTTAAAGAAACCGGCTACCTGACGGCCGGTTCTGACTTTTTGTACGCCCAGGAATACTTTGACTCTAAAAATTATTCTTCAGCCGAATGGTATTTTTTGCAGGCTGTAACGAAGCAAAAAGATAATGCGTTCGCAAACTATCAATTGGCTATCTCTTTAATCAGGCAAAACGATTCCAATAAAAAGCAACAAGCACAGGAGTATCTCCAGGCTGCATTCAAGATCAATCCTTCGATGGAGGAGAGGTATAAAATGGAATTTCCGGGAGATATCAAAACCAACACTCCAGACATAAAGAAACCTAAGGACATAAAGAATCCGGCAGACATTAAGAACCCCACAGACATTACGATTAACGATGTTAAGAAGCCAGGACTTGACGCTTACATTGCAGGGTTAAAGCTGTCTGGTGCTGCAGGTGGAAAAGAAACTTCTATGGGTACAGCTGGTTACGAAGCACTTTACGGAATAAGATATTATGAAGCCAATGAATACGATAAAGCGGCAACCAGCTTTATGCTTTCCCTTCAGTGGGATGCAACAAATCCTTACATCAACTACCTGTTGGCTGTATCATTGGCAGCACTGGGCAAAGACGAAGACGCAAAACCGTACCTGCAAAAAGCTTCCGCAAAAGATACCTCTCTATTGCAACGTTTTGATAAAGATGCAAACACTGCAAAAGCGAACTGGCAAAAGGTGCTTGATTCAAAAAAAATTATAACGATGTCAGTACCAAAACCAACTTACGGCGGCGCCTTACTCATAGGCAATTATACCTGTCACGAACTTGTTTGGAATGGTCCTGGCAAAAGCCCTGCATACACGCCACAGTATAGAGGGTACTTTGCTTTAAAATCTGATGGCACCTATAGATGGGTGGATAATGGAGTATCCGGCAATTATTCATATGACGCCAAATCAGGAAATATTAAATGGCTCTCAGGGTACTTCAAAACATATGGTGCAAAGCCGGGGCAGTACATATTAAAGCAAACTTCTGCCCAAGTTACTATTACGTTTTCTGATTCAAATAGCTGGGAATGCGACTGTAAGAAGAAGTAGCAGATGTGTTGGCTTTTCTTGAATGCCAATGATTGTTGACAAGTGTCTGGAATGCCCTGCCCACCTCTCCGTGGGGTTGCGTTTTGCCAACGGCTCTCCCCAGCTCTCCCGTAGTGTTCCGTTCTGCATATAGCTCTCCGTAGTCTGCGACTACGGAGGCAAATGAAAACCCAGACTGCGCCTGGTATTTGAAAAACGACTAATGACATACTACAAATGGTGCATCATCTAATCAAGCCATCCGGCACATAATGAATTCCGGATACAATCCGGCATGATGAGGATGGATAATGTTCTTCTTGCAGGTTTGAACAACCAGCTATTGTTTGAAACCATCATAAGTCCATTTGGTTCCATTGTTGTCCATAAGACTAAACTGGAACCGGCGTTGAGTTTCGAAATAGCTTGCAGAGCTAGAGTCGCTCCTGATACTACCTTGTGCCGGTACATCATACGCAAACAAACCTAAAAGATTAAGTTTATATTGAAGCGTAAACTCAGGTAATGTAGCAGTGGATATTTTACGCACAATATACTTTTGTGAGGCTACTTTACTAACCTGTACGTTAATCCGCTGTGCACCTGAAAAACCATCATAGGTGCCAACTACCTCATCACCTATAGTAGACTCTGATGCCTTATTTTTTGAACAAGCACAGAGGATTACTACCGCAAGCAAAAGAAAAATATGCTTCATATACTTTAGTTTTCATTTTGTTAAACAGGTACCAGAAAGTAATACCTAAACAAGCGATTTGAAATAGCTCCGTTCTGCCAAAGTGTTCCGTTCCACAGCAAGGTTGTTGATAAATTGAGGTCTTAGACCTCATGCCTTTGCAATACTTGTCACGTAACCGGGAAGGCAATTAACGGCATAACATAAATTCTCCATAGTAGAGCTCTATTCAGCATATCTTGTCTTTTCAAAGGCAGTCCCGTCCACAAACGGGACATTTATCCAAAGTTCAAGGCGCCCTTCAGAACACCCTGAATAACCTGTGATAATGCCGGGAGGAGGGATGTGAAGCGCTCATCCTTAATGTCATCTTCAGAACCTTTTAGTAATTGATCTCAAAAGTCGCCTGGGCTTTCATTTTCAATGCAGAGGTTCTACCTCCTGCTAAACTATCGTTATTAGGTCCTGTTACTTTCCACTTCAGATAATAGAAACTGTTTGCGAATGCAGAACCGTTATAATTCGAATCTGAGGCGGGCATGGTGACGTTAATATCACTGGCTAATCTTAGGAATGCTACACTGTCACTAGAAAAATATTCACTTATTAGAATTTTACAACTGGACGGATAGGCATTGATCCTGTGAAAATTTATTTTGTAATTCACATAGGTAATACTCGATCCACCTCTTCCAAAGTCAATTGAACCACTATCGCCAACGCTGCAACTGTTTAACACAAATGAGCAAATGCTTAATAGCCCTGGTAAAAAATACTTTTTCATAAATGTGATTTAAAACATAAAAGTAATTTCCCACCTGTCTATTTATGTTGACTTTTATCAAATAATTGTTTTGCATGTTGTATCAGTTCACCTGTTTCGTCAACTGTTCGTACTTCCAAAAGGTTTCATCTAACAAACTGCAAAAATTTACAAACCCCACCCTGTTTTTGCAGGAATTGCAAAAATTATATGCCCTCTATATTTTACCCAGTTAATTATGCAAAACAAAATAATAATAGCAGATCAAATTAATTAGGAAACAGCGTGGCATCAAAGGAATTTTACATTGTGCTTAAAATTCTATTCAAACAGAATTAGCAAGACAAAAAAATTTAATTGATTTTTTAAACTTAGCTATTATGACTTCAAACAACTATAAAAGCATTTTGTTACTTGCTACTCTTACTATTTTAATGGCTTGTAAAAAACAGGTTGCTGGTATGGCAGAAACAAAAAAACCTACGGTCACCTTTATCAATGATCAGGTAGAAAAAAGCCCCAGACCTTACACGGGTAGCACAACCTTAGGCGATTCGATAAGCAGAAGGAATTAGTCGTTTCTTAATTTTTTATTGTTCTTCGCTATATACAGGTTTCTTCCTGCCATCGCGGGTGTACAGATCACTTGCACCCGGTAGTGCATTAACCGAATATAGAAGAGCATACATTTTCAACCTCGTGCATTTGTAAAACTTATCGATATCCAGATTCATAGCGTATATATTTACTTTTATAGTATGAACCCATACCATAAACATCTTCGGGAAGCAATTAATAAATGCACTCAAATAGATGATAAAACCTGGGAATTACTTGAGCCACATATTTACGAAAAGAGCCTAAAGAAGCAGGAGTATTTTGCCGAAAAGGGCAAGATTGCAAAAGATTTAGCCTATGTTGTAAATGGTAACATGCGGCATTATTATATGCGTGATGGCGAGGAGAAGACTACCTATTTCTATTTTGAAAATCATTTTGTTGCTGCGTATGCCAGTTGCATCACCCATTCACCTTCCCAGCTTACCATACAAGCCCTTACCGATTGCGATTTACTCGTATTTCCTTATGCTATAATGAAACAACTTTATGAGCAAAGTCACACCTGGGAAAGATTTGGAAGGCTATTATCTGAATATCTTGTTATTGGTCTTGAAGAACGAATGACCGGTTTGTTAATGTTAAGCCCGGAGGAACGATATAAAAATTTGTTGGAGGGTAACAAAGGCAAAATACTGGAACGTATTCCACAACATTATATCGCAAGCTACCTGGGCATTACTCCCGTAAGCCTAAGCCGCATTAGAAACCGCCGTTACTAAAATTTATTATCTTTTGTTATCGCTGAAAAAAATTTCGTTGTGCATTTTTGTACAACTAAATCAGGTACCATGAAAAAAATAATACAGGCAGAAGAAGCTGCGCAAATGCTGATCGGAATTTTGGGTATGTACTATCTTCCTGTTGAGTTTAGCTGGTGGGGTTGGATTCTATTATTTCTTTTGCCCGACGTTAGTATGGCAGGCTATGCCATAAACAATAAAACTGGGGCAATAATCTATAACTTATTTCATCACAAAACCATTGCGATTACATGCTTTACAGCTGGAGTTTTGATGAACAATATTTCTCTACAGCTTGCTGGTTTGCTACTTTTCTCACACAGCGCATTCGATAGGATGCTGGGGTATGGCCTGAAACATTTTGACTCATTTAAGCATACACACCTTGGCAATACCAGGATAGCGTATCTATAATTTAAAAACTACCCGACAGTGAGCAAAAGCAGGTTGTTGCTTTATTTTTAGGAACCCTATCACCGAATCGATTTTAATCCACCATTTCAAACTACATAACCCGATCAACCAATTAATGAACATGCAACTTTTCGTTATTTGTGCCTATCGAGTAATACCCTTTAGAAACCCGGGGCTCATTTACTTTCTGCCTGGGCTTTGCTTTCCCTTTTAGTTTGCCATTGTTTCTTCCTATTGAAAAATAACCCTTCCTCATTATCACAGCATTCGTATCGATACCAGTTTCAAAACTTTTCCCGGAGGTTAGCTTTCGAGAGTTTTGGTGAATATTATGATAACCTTTTAATGGCAAACCGGGGATTTTGTTTGCGTTAACCTGCGAATTACCTATAGCCGATAAAAAAATAAAACAGGCGGTAAGGCAAATTTCCAATCGTTTCATTCATGACAAATTAAAGCTTCAAAATTAGCTTGCTAAACTTTTAAGAATTTTTAGAAAATGCCAAAATATTACTAAAAGTGAGTTTCAAAATTCCAGAAACATCATCATTTTGTAACAACTACATCTGTTTACTGATTCAATATGTTCGGTAACTTAAATTTACTTTGCAATCAAGCTTATGAGAAGTTATAACCCAAAACAGTGGACCGGTTTTTTACTTGATTTTCATAAAACGGATACACTTCGCAAACTGTTTCCGTTACTGCTTGCAGTGGCTGCCTATTCGTGGCTGATCGCATTTTTAGAGATGGAGTATTTTAAGCTTGCTGAGAATAGCCAGTTGAAAAATGTTTCCCTGCTGCACACTTTGTTAGGATTTGCTATTTCTATGTTACTGGTGTTTCGTACCAATACCGCATACGACCGGTGGTGGGAGGGGCGCAAACTATGGGGTTCGCTGGTGAATAACAGCCGGAACTTCGCCATTAAACTAAATGCATTGTTACAGGCCGATGACGAACAAACAAGGGACTTTTTTGTACAGATCATACCTCGCTTTGCTCATGAACTAACGAATCATTTACTGTCGGAGGAAACCCGTTATTCGCTCGATCAAAATCCACACCCTGAAATTCCTGATTTTGACAGGAACAAACATGTGCCTAACCAGGTGGCCTCGCTAATAATAAGCCGCATTATGCTTTTGCATATAGAGAAAAAAATAAGTGCTGAACAATTGCTTTTTATCAATGCCGAAGCCTCGTCGTTCATGGATATTTGTGGCGCCTGCGAAAGAATAAAAAATACACCCATCCCATACTCCTATAGCAGCTTTATTAAAAAATTCATTCTTATTTACACGCTTACATTGCCGGTAGGCTATGTGTTTAACCTGGGCTACCTGGTTATACCAATTGTAGTGTTGGTATTTTATGCGCTGGCAAGTTTGGAATTGATTGCCGAAGAAATTGAAGATCCATTTGGTAGAGACGAAAACGATTTGCCCATGCAAAAAATGGCAGACAATATTCAAAGGAATGTAGCAGAAATATTAGCGTAAAAAATGTTGGTGTAACTACTAAATGGACATGCCGCCAACTTACTTCACCGGGGTTTCGTTCTAAAGATTGTAAACAATATTTCGTCACGCATCTATATTCATATCGGTCGTTTGGCTGTAATACTCATTTTGCCATTGGTAGTTAGCCGTGCACTTTGCAAGCCACGAATGTTTCCTTCCGCTGCATTGGTTTCATTTCTTAAAGTCCAGTTTGCACCCTGGAAACCATTTAGCAATACTATACCCGCACCATCATCGCCTGCAATCCAAGTTCCATTGATCGATCTTCCATCTATTGTTTTCCAGCGGTAGGTTTTATTCTCAAATACACTCAATGCTTCGTTTGCACTGTTGAAAGAATACTCATCCCTTTTGTACACGCCATCAGTGCGTGTGTTTACTGCCATCGATTCGCCAAGGCGCCAGTCTCCCACAAAAAACAAAGTCCAATAGTGTTCCCGCGTTATGCCCGTAACGCTGCCCCAATCTATCCAGTCGTTCCAGTTGGGTGCCCCTTCGCGTGTAATCAAATACTTTCTTTCCCCGGGTGCGACTTGCTTACCCGAATAGTTACCCCGGATGCCTACTTCCTTTACAGTTCCTTCCTTCCAACTGCCTGCAAAAAACTTCACCCTCATCCCGACATTATAAGTTCCAAATGGTGGCCAGTTTTTGTTACCGGGTTTTACATTGATTGAAGGAGTTGAATCTTTTTTAGGAGGTAATAATTTAAGTGGGCTAATAATTGCCCGGGAAGTGTCCGCAGCTATCAGTATCGAAGGATCATTCGTTGTCCCACTAAGTAATGCAACCACTTCTTTATTACCAGCATGTTGAGCCCGCTGCAAAGCTGTGCGACCGCTGGCATCCTTTCGGTTTAGCTCCGCTCCGTTCTTTATAAGAAATTTTACAACTTCTGTGTATCCACCGGAAGCCGCCGCCATTAGTGGTGTTAATCCAGAGGGCTGCATTTGCCAATTCACATCGCCACCCCCTTCTACAATACTTTGCACCTCTTTTAAATAACCGCCATCCGATTCCCTGATGAGTGCTTCACCTTTCATCTTTGCATCGTACTTAGCCCAGGGTCCTATTTGGGTGAAAACAGTTGTCATCAAAGAAAACAAAGAAGACAACAACAAAATGAATTTATACTTCATAGTTTGTTTGGCTTTTAATAAGATAATAAAAATGGAAACTACGTAATTAGGACTTGCGGGTGAGTGTTACCATAAAAAAACTTTATTGATAACATACCTGTATCATCAATAAAAGTTCAATGCAGCGGATGAAGCTATCTCAATATAAAAACAGCACGGCTGCCGTTAATTATATCCTGCAATCCTCTTGTTGTAATTTTTTATTTATACCTATCTTACCCATTAAATCACAAACTATTTTTATGGCAAAAAAATCAAGTACAATCAGTATTGTAAAAGAAGCTATGCACGATGTTGCAGAAAATTTAAAGGAAGGCGCCAGCGAAAAAGTTGCTGACATTAAAGAAGCGATTGCCGATAAACTTTCAGATGTGAAGCAGGCGGGTGCAAAACTATTACGCAAAGCGAGTAACCAGTTAGCTGGTAAAAAGGCAGGGGTTAAAAAAGCGGCTCCCAAAAAGGCGCAGGCGAAGGCAGCCCTTAAAACAATTGCAAAAAAACTGGCCCCCAAAAAAGCACCTTTGAAAGTAACTGTGCAAACAGCTGTTAAAAAAGTGGCAAAAAAGGCTGCTCCTAAAAAGCGGTTGCTAAATCGATAAAAAAGGCTGCAGTGAAAAAAGCAGTTGGTAAAAAATAAGAGTCAAAGTTCAGTGCGATTAAAGTGCATGCGTTTGAGCACTTCATTTACTTATCGCCGAAATAATGCCATTTGTAATTGCGGGTATAACGCCTGCATAATCATTATGCTAATGGACTATCTTCACCTTTGAGGATATTAATCCATGTGAGCCCTATGTCAAGCTTCGCCGCAATCATTTCAAATTACTTTTAAAATATTCGCTCACTTTCCCGTACAAATGTGCCCTGTCTTTACCCAGCACATTATGCTCGTGACCCGGGTAGATCATGTAATCCACCTGCACATTTTTGCTGATGGCAGCTCTTACAAAACGAACCGAATGCTGCTGAACCACTACGTTATCCTGTAAGCCGTGTATGAGTAACAATTTACCTTTCAACTTTTCAACCTGTTGGCTAAGGTCGGTAGCTGCGTAGCCTTCGGGATTTTCTGTTGGTGTATCCATATATCGTTCCCCATACATGATCTCGTAATACCTCCAGTCGGTAACCGGGCCGCCGGCAACAGATGCTTTAAAAGTTCCGGGATGGTTCAGCATAAAATCAATGGTTAAAAACCCGCCGTAGCTCCAGCCAAATAATCCCATGTTTTCCTTATCTACATACGGCAGGCTGTGCAGGTATTCCACGCCACTCATCATGTCGTCCATTTGCACATCGCCCGCTTTTCTAAACAGGGATTGCTCAAAGTTTTTACCACGGTTATCACTTCCACGGGTATCCAGTGTAAACACCAAGTAGCCGCGCTCTGCCATGTATTGAAACCAGTAATCTTTTGCACCACCATTATAACCCGCAGTAATTAACTGGCTGTGTGTACCGCCATACCAGTAAACAATCACAGGGTATTTTTTAGTTGCATCAAAGTTTACCGGCTTGTATTCGCGGCAGTATAACAAAGCGCCTTCTTTATTTTTTATGGTGAATAGGTTCATTTGCCCGAGCGCAAAATCTGCCAGCGGATCTTTAGCCTGCAACAGCGAAACCGATCTGCCCGATGCTACGTCAATCAATTGTATGCTGCTGGCATGAGCAGCATCGTTTGCCTTGTCCAGAATAAATTTTCCGGACTTGTTTATTTCTACTTTATGCACTCCTTCACCATTTGTAAGCTGTTTGGTTTGGCTGGTTTTCAGGCTGAGTTGGTACACGTTTTTTGTAAGGGGTGATTGTTGTGTAGAGAGGAAGAAAAGATGATCCCCTGTTGCATCAAAACCACTTACTTCCAGCACTTCCCAATCGCCGCCGGTGAGTTGTTTTAGCAGGGTTCCGTTGGTATCGTATAAATACAAATGGTTCCATCCATCGCGGTTGCTTTGCCATATAAACTGCGTCGGTTTGTTTTTTACAAACAACACTGGCACGAGAGGCTCAACATACTTTTCGTCTTTTTCTTCAAACAATGTTTTTACAAAAAAGCCCGTGGCGGCATCATACTGGTTCAACTTCATCTGGTTCTGTGCGCGGTTTACAACAGCTATATAAATGAATTTGTCATCGGGGCTCCACGCTATGTTGGTCAGGTATTGCTCTTTTGGTTCGCCGGTTTGCAGGTAAGTAACTGTTTTAGTATCGTTGTTATAAACGCCTACGGTTACGTGGTGACTTGCATCGCCTGCCATTGGGTATTTTATGTTGATGGCTTTTGCGGGCCGTGGTTCCCAATCGATGATGGGATAGCCGGTTACCATTGACTGATCCATGCGATAGAACGCGAGCTGGTTACCCTTGTTGCTCCAAAACGTTCCCTTAGTTATACCAAATTCATCGCGATGAACAGAAGTTCCGTAAACGATGTCGCTAGTGCCATCGTTGGTTACCTGTTTTGTATAATGCAGGTTAGAAACATAAAGGTTAAAGCGATCGGTAAAAGCAATTAACCCCTTTCCACTTTCGTCCACATTCTCTTTTGTTCCGATGATGGAATCGACCAGTAATTTGGAATTAATGACGGACGATTGAATGCCCATCTTCTTTCCTTTAATGGTCAATATCCAATCTGCCGACGTACTGAAATCAATGGCCGGCATAGTGGAAAAAGTATCCATGCCACGCAGCTTTAGCTTGCTGTTTAGCTGCTGTAACGAAAGATAAGGTTGCGTTGCTTTAGAGTTTATATTGCCACGCTTCCAAACTTCTTTGCTTCCGTCCTTATCCAAATAAATATAATCCTCGCTGCCAAATACAAATTGAAGCTGGTCGAGATTTTGGGGGGCGAGTGAAGTTTTATTTTTTACCAGTGCATCTTCAATAGTAAGTAATTTGGTTTGGCATAGGGCAACCGAAAAACAAAAACCAAGGCTGGTGATAACGACAAGCTTTTTCATTGGTGCTACAGTTTTTATAAATGCCTGCAAATGTAGCCTATCCTTTTTTTTATTTTTTTTAGATGTTTGGGAGGGCGATGTTTTGAAAATAATCAGGAATGTATTCTATATAGATTTGTTTTTTTACAGATACGCGTAAACTAAAGAAACACCTATTTTGAACTGCAACCGCTGTTGGTAAACAATTGAAAGAATTTAGCAAGAAGTGCCGTAGGTACAAAATGTCGGTAGAAAATAAGGTTGTTGTTTGGCTTAGGAGCGTGCCGTAGGTATGCAACTTTAAAAAAATAAATGTATTACGTACCTACAGTACAAAAATTATTTGCGGTGATTACTTTTCTACCAATATTAAGTCCCGCTGGGATTGAAGACATCCTTACGACAATCATGTACATGCACTGTATAAATATAGTAGTCATCATCTGCCGGTAGTTGGGTGCAGATTAGCAAAAGCAAACAATCAATGAATTCCAAATGCACTCTATTTTCTGTTAGATGCGTTTTGTAATTTTAAATCAACCGGCATCAAAGCGGCTTTACCTAAAACAAAATTATGCTTACACATTCAAAAGCTTTCAGCAGCTTTTCGGTAAACGATCTTACAAAAGCCAAACACTTTTATGGTGAACTGCTCGGGATTGCTGTTAAAGAAGATGAAATGGGATTGCTGGAATTGCATTTGGGGGATGGTATGAAGGTGATCATCTACCCAAAAGAAAATCATACAGCGGCAAGTTTTACCATCCTGAATTTTACTGTAGAAAATATAGAGGAAACCGTTGATAAAATTATTGCGCAGGGGATTGTTTTTGAACACTACAATGAGCCGTATTTACAAACCGATTCCAAAGGCATTTGCCGTGGCAAACCAAACATCGCCTGGTTTAAAGATCCCGCCGGTAATCTTTTATCGGTTATTGAAAATTGAAAAAAGTCCATTGATTTTGCGGTAGCAAATAAAATTTCAAATCCGGTAATTATTACCCTGGGTATAAGTTCCCATTTTCTGCAACTTACTTTTGAATTCTTTAGCCGCCTCGGTATAACCGCCATCGGAGCCATCAACAAAATGAATGTGCTTTTCATTCCGGTTTTCAATGTAGCAGGTCATCACCGTTTCTTTACTGATATGATGCCCAAATACCAGTTTGCCTTGCTCCTGTTTCTCCTTTAAATAATTTAAGAACAGGATCCGTTTTTCCATGCTCCCGGTTATGATAGTATTAATGCGTCCATCAATAATAAGTGTATCGGCTTTATTGATCAACTGGTTAAGGTAAACTTTGCCACGCAGGTTATTTACCTTCCAGTTAAACCTAAAATACAGTCTACCTATAAACGTGCTGATAAAATTTTTTGCTACGTAATTTGTTTTCCATTTTCCATACTTAACCAGCATTTCTTTTTTTATTTTTTCGAAAGAGAGCAGCAATTTTAAACGGTGCAGCGATATAGGGTTTCTTATTTCAATACTTCCGTACAACTCATCAATTTTAACTAACACTTCCCGGTAAACAGATATTTGCCCATTTGCGTCCAGCGCTTCTATCAGGTAACAAACAATTTCGTTTTCTTCGGCGGGTGGTTTTACTCTATCCCACCTGCATTCAAGCCCATCAAGGTTAAGTTCGGCGCTATCTGTTACTTCCATATTTTGCGGACCTGCAGCATGCTTTATTAACTGCTCTGCAAAGCGTAATCCATCTCCCGTAACAATGGCTTTGTTTAATCCTTGCTTAAATTGCATCCGGGCGATCTTTAGTATGCATCCGGCTTCCAACACTTTTTTCACCGGCAAACTCCCTATATGCATTTCCAGCCCAAAGTTGTTTTTACTGTTGATATTGTGCGAGTTCAATCCTGCCAATACTGCCGCTAATATTTCGTGCGGTACAATCAATGTACCTCCATCGCCACCAAAGAAAAAGGGTATCTCAATGTTGTTGTGGCGGGCAATGTTTAAGCCGGCAATCAGGCTACCAGCGGCTACTAAATTCACATCGTTGTGCCTGCCTTCGCTAACCGCGGCAGTCGAATTTTTTACATCGGCAATAATAATGTACCAATCATCCGGTACATTGTTGAAGTATGTTTCCTGCAGGATTTCCGTAACAGGTATATTGTGCGCCTTCAGTTTTTTATAAAAATGTGTATCGCTCATTCTTTTCGCGTTTCAAGCCATACAAAATACAATTTTGTTTTCGGTAGCGGTAGAGCACCGCGTATTGAAGTTCTATTTTTATAAGGTGTAAACGAAGCGTTTCTAAATAGATGTAACAAAAAAAGCAGCCGTTACCAGCTGCTCACTTATTTATTTTTATAAGGGTTACTTCACCGTAAAGTGTACTTCCACATCGCTCCACATAAGCGAGACCTTACCATCTTTTGCAATTGTAAAAGTCATTTTTTCGGTTGATGTTTGGGACTTTTGTGGCTTGGCTGTTACCCGCAGGGCATCATCCTCTTCTTTATAATTGGTACCCCATTGTTTCCATGTTTTATTAAAGATGATCGTCCATTCTTTTTCTCCTGGCACAGAGTATAAACCATACTTGCCGGCAGCCAGTTTTTTTCCCTCAATTGTTGCGTCTTTATCAATTTCAAATACAGTCGCTTCGTTTTCGCCGGTGCGCCAAACCTGCCCGTAAGGTGCAATTTCTTTACCAAAAGTTCTGCCCTTTACCGATGGCTGGCTATAATCGATTGTGATGGTAACCCCGGTTTTGGTTGTTTCTGAAACCTTTGCTGGCGGGCTGGGTCTTTTTGATTTATCCTGCTGGGCTAATGCGAATGTAGTAGTAAGCAGCGCGATCGTTACTAAAGAAAATATTCGTTTCATAAAATGGTTTTTTTGAAAGTTACAAATTGTAAAAACCTGTAACGATAAAATTGATGAATGGTTTAAAGTGCAATGTTAAATGCTGGTTTACACGGCGCGAAATTCAATTACCGATAAAAGTAGCTGTTGACCGGGCATTAAATAACCGGAGACAGGTATCAAGCCCTCCTCATTCATAAATTCATTCATCCCTAAAAATGTGAGTCGGTAAAAGCCTACATTAGTGAATCAAAAACGCCTCGCATGAAAAGACACCTATTTGCTGCTATGCTTATGATGGTATTACCTGCCTATTTAATGGCGCAGCTACCACCCGCCGACCTGGAGAAAGTGAAAGGAGGAGAGCTGTCCATACAACCCATTAGCCATGCAACGCTGGTAGTAAGTTATCATAAAAAGAATATCTATATAGACCCCACTGGTGGCGCCGTTACGTTTAAAGGAATGAATGCGCCGGATATAATTGTTATAACAGATATACACGGCGATCATTTCGACCTTAAAACAATTGAGGCGATCAATACAAAGCAGGCAGTATTTGTGGTGCCGCAAGCCGTTGCAGATAAAATGCCGGCCTCTGTTGATAAACAAAAGATTGTGGTTTTGAAAAATGGCGCAACCAAAAAATTGCGAAAAATATGGGTAGAAGCCATACCCATGTATAACCTGCCCGAAGCTGCCGATTCACGACACACCAAAGGAAGAGGAAACGGCTATGTGCTTACTATTGGTGGTAAAAAAATTTATATATCTGGCGATACCGAAGATATTCCGGAAATGCGGGCTCTAAAAAATATTGACATTGCCTTCGTGTGCATGAACCTGCCATACACCATGGATGTAAACCAAGCTGCACAAGGCGTGCTTGCTTTCCGGCCAAAAGCGGTCTACCCATATCATTACCGTGGGCAGGATGTAAATGCTTTTAAATCGCTCGTTAACTCAACCGATCCAAACATTGAGGTGCGGTTGCGAAACTGGTATCCATCTGCCAATTGAGTGAGAGGAATATTTCTGAACCATCAAGCTTTCCCGTCAACCCACTGGGAGGTTTAACCATTATGGTAGTTAAAAAAAGTAGTATCGCTAAAGCTTAGCTTTCGCAGTTGCGTATTCTCTACCTTCACCCCTTAATATCATATTATGAAGCTGGAAGAAGTGCTACGCAACCGTAGTGAAAACAAATGTGAACTCTGCAGTTCTGCAGAAGATGTATTGGTGTACGAGGTGCAGCCGCAAACAGGCAAGAATGGAAACAACTGTATTTTGCTTTGTAAAAAATGTGTTGCCCAGGTTGATAAAAAGGAAGAGACAGATAGCATTCACTGGGCATGTTTAACCAGCAGCATGTGGAGCGAAGTACCCGGTGTGCAAGTTATTGCATGGCGTATGCTTAACCGCCTGCGCAACGAAAGCTGGGCTGCCGACAGCCTGGATATGTTATACCTTAACGATGAAAATCTTGAATGGGCAAAAGCCACGGGCGATCATTTAGGAGATGGCACCGTTGCATTACATAAGGATGCTTTTGGAAACATTCTACAAACAGGCGATACCGTTTTGCTTACCCAGTCGTTGAACGTAAAGGGCTCCACTGTAAATGCAAAAGTGGGTACACAGGTAAAAAACATACATCTTGTACCAGACAATACCGAACAAATTGAAGGCCGCATAGAAGGACAAATGATCGTGATACTTACAAAGTATGTACGAAAACAAAACAGTTGACCCTATGCAAGGTTACCCGTTTGGAAACATATGCGTTGGCATGGGTAATAGGCTTAATCATAGAGTGCCAACCAAAACTTTTGTAAAACTGGATAGAACTTCTAATACTTTCCTAGTTGGGATTGATTGCGAAAAAAAGTTGAATAAAAACTTTTTGCTTAATGTAAAACCGGACTTTTTTCCGTGGCACAATCTTGTTATCTATCCAATAAAAACATCATTATGTCAAACGATCAACTTAATACAACAGACGGCTTAAAAAATGAAGAAATCAAATCTGAAAAAACTACCAAAAAACAGGAGCAAAGCGATCCGCAGTTAACGGAGTTAAGGGGGTTTGTAGACCCTTCTGAAGACCTGGAACCAACGCTTACTGACGGTACAAAGTCACCTGAAAAAGCTGGTGATGAAAATGCCTCCTGATGCTGAAATAGGTGTATAAAAAAACAGGCATTGGGTTTTGAGCTCATTTTCAAAATCAACGCCTGTTAATATGGGAGTATTTTTTAAAACTATTCCTCCGGCTTTTTTTTCTAAACAATCATTGTTTTTAAAGTCCGGGGGTTGTTTAACGCTCTCCCACAGCTTTCCTTTGTTACTAGCAAAACCCCTTAAATGTGGTTTTGAATGAAGGCAAATCTAAATGCTTTGTATTTCGGTGCTGCGCCGCTGTTTGCTTTCCCAAAATTTTTGCCCGTTTTATTAATGGGATGCTTTTAATTGATGTAATAAAAATATGCCGGGGCAAAAATGTTTTTCATGATGAAGGTCAGTTAAGAACATGATTTTGGCTATTATTTATTTGCACGTTCGCGCTCAATTATATGCCAGCAGAAATTCAAACTGCAGTTCGTTTCTTGAGAAACATTTTTGTTGCAGCCTTATTAACCGCCAAACTGCCCGTGCTTCGTAAGGCGGATAGTTGTTTTCTTCTTCGCAAAACACATCCTGCAATATCGCTAACTCGTTCACATTTAACGAACGAATCAAATTTTTAACATCGTAAAATGAGTAGGTGGGCAAACGTGAAACTATCATGGTATCAGGTTGGATGTCCGTGGATTTCTTATTATAAAAGTAGAGTCATATTTGAAAAAGCAATGCCCCAATTGAACATTTAATTCCGTATTAATTGCTTTACAGGTTCATAAATATTGGGTAACGGTATGGAGGTGGCTTTAGGTACAGGCAGTGTGCAGGCGTTCATCCGGCTAAAACGTCTCTTTACCGTTTAGCTTTTTTGAAGGGGATGGTGCTAAGTACCTTGCACTACTTTGTACTCTACAATCTTTTGAACATGAATAAAATTTTTCTTTTCCTGATTGCTTTTGTTTTTTTCGCCGCAGGCTTTGCTTCCGCCCAGGTAAAAACCTCCGGCACCGTAAAAGGCAAACTTGCCGATACAACCTCCCGGCAAAGTCTTAAGGATGCGACTATTTCACTTCTCGATCCTGCCGATAGTACTCTTTCGTTATATGCACTTTCCCAAGCGGATGGCACTTTTTTAATTGAGAACATTCCGTTTGCAAAATATTTATTGGTTGCCAGTTTCCAGGGTTACCAGGAAAAGTATAAAGCCATAGTATTTTCAAAGGCAAATACCGATGTTGATTTGGGTGTTATGTATTTGAACACTGCACCCACTGAACTTGCAGGCGTAACCGTAAAAACGGCACCGGTTGTTATTAAAGGCGATACATCGGAGTTTAATGCAGGTCAGTTTAAAACCAAACCCAATGCAACTGCCGAAGACATTTTGAAGAAAATGCCCGGTATGGAGGTAGCAAAAGATGGTACGGTTAAAGCGCAGGGGCAGGATGTAAGACGGGTATTGGTAGATGGAAAACGTTTTTTTGGTGACGATCCAAAAATGGCAACCCGTAACCTGCCTACCGATATGATTGATAAAATTCAGGTGTATGATGCACAAAGCGACCAGAGCACTTTTAGTGGTTTTGATGATGGCAACCGCGAAAAGACCATCAACATTATTACAAAAAAAGACAGGCGAAAAGGATACTTCGGCAAGGGCGCCATTGGTGGTGGCACCGACGGCAGGTATGCGGTGAATGCTAACCTCAGCCATTTTAACGGCAACCGTCAAATATCATTTATAGGTCAGGCTAATAATACAAACCAGCAAAACTTTTCTATCCAGGATATTTTGGGTGTGATGAATACGGGTGGTGGTGGAAGAGGTGGCGGTGGCGGCATGTTTGGCGGCGGAGGCGGTGGTATGCAGGTTAACATACGTGGCGGCGGAGGCGGTGGCCTTGCCAACTTTACCGGCGGTACACAAGCGGGTATTTCGCGCACTATTGCGGGCGGTTTAAACTACAACGATGTGTGGGGTAAAAAAACTTCGGTAAGTGGCAGCTATTTTTATAACAACATGAATGTGCTGAACAACCA